>SEBM01000037.1 GCA_004296145.1 Flavobacterium sp. | reverse complement strand
AATATAATTGTTTTCTTAATTTTGCATCATTCAAAAAATCATTACTAATGAAATTTTTTTCAGCACTTTCTTTATTCACTGTACTTAGCGTACTTGTAAGTTGTTCCACAGCTCAAAAATTAGAAACTTTAAAACCCGAACCCGATGATGCAAGTCCGTTAGTTTACGACAGCAGTCCTTCTTTTATCAATTTACCGATTTCAATAAAACTTCGTGACATTGAAAATCAGACTAACGCTATTTTAAATGGCTTAATCTATGAAGACAATAATATAGAAGATGATGATATCGAAATTAAAATCTGGAAACAGGCTCCGATCAAAGTTCAAAATGATCCTGCAAATCCTGATAAAAAAATAAAAACAGTTTTACCATTAAAAGCTACAATCAAATATCGAATTGGTACAAAAAAACTTGGCGTAGAACTTTATGACGTTCGTGAATTCAACCTGAATGGCGTAATTACTTTATCAAGCGAAGCCGCCCTTACCAATTGGAAATTAAATACCAAAACCGAATTTAAATCTCTCGATTGGAAAGAAAGCCCGACAATGATGGTTTTTGGAAAAAGTATGCCGATAACCTATTTAGTAAATCCGGCAATATCTATTTTTAAATCGAAGATTGAAAAAAGCATAGATGATGCGATAGAAAAATCAATGGATTTTAAGCCAAATGTTTTAACGGCTTTAGAAAAAATCTGTACTCCTTTTCAAATGAGCGATACTTATGAAAGCTGGCTGCGAATTGTTCCTGTTGAAGTTTACTCGACAACTGCAAAATTAAAAAACGATCAGTTTTTATTAGAAATGGGAATGAAATGCAACATGGAAACTATTGTTGGTAAAAAGCCTGAATCTAAATTTAGCGCGAGTAAAATTGTTTTGAAACCGGTAGCTAAAATCCCAAATCAGATTGCTGCCAATATTGCTGCGATTTCGACATATGCCGATGCCTCAAAAATAATGACACAAAATTTTGCCAATCAGGAATTCGGATCCGGAAGTAAAAAAGTCACTGTAAAAAATGTAGCCATCTGGCATAAAAATGACAAAATGGTCATTGCCCTGGATGTTTTAGGATCTGTAAACGGAACCATCTATTTAACAGGATTTCCACAGTACAACCCTCAAACCAAAGAAATATATTTTGACAAACTAGATTATGTTTTAGATACCAAAAGCAAACTAATGCGTACGGCAAGTTGGTTGGCGCAGGGATTTATTCTAAGAAAAATGGAAGAAAGCTGCCGTTATTCTATTCAGCCGAATTTAGAAGAAGGTAAAAAAAGTATGGCTGCTTATCTGAAAAACTATTCTCCGATGCCCGGCGTCTTTGTAAATGGTAAAATGGAAGATATTCAGTTTGATAAAATACAATTAACCAATCAGGCGATTATCGCATTTATCAAAATAAATGGTACTGTAAACGTCTCGGTAGACGGTTTAAAATAAAAAAAAGGCAGAATAATTATTCTGCCTTTTTCTTTTTAGATTGATACATCCTGTAAATAAGATAACCAATTATACCTACAAGCAAATACGGAATTACCATTAAGTAAACGATTCCGTCATTTACAGCTTCTGCTTTTTTTACGTTTGAATCTCCAGCAAGTGCAGCACGACACATGGCGCACTGAGCGTTAGACGAAATTCCAATTAAGAAAAGGCAAATTGCAAAAAACAGTTTTTGAAATTTTGACCCTGAGATTTGTATTTTATTTTTAATAAACATAATAAGGGGATATCATTAAGTAAACTATTACGCCTGTTACAGCAACATATAACCAAAGCGGAAAAGTGATTCTGGCTATTTTTCTGTGTCGGTCAAAACGTTTTGCCAAAGCTCTTACATAAGTAACCAATACTAATGGAATGATGGCAATAGACAATAAAATATGTGTTATTAAAATAAAGAAATAAACATAACGTATTGCTCCTTCTCCACCAAACTTAGTAGAATCAGAAGTCATATGATAAGCTACATACATCACTAAAAATGCTACAGACAAAGCGATAGCAAATGTCATTAAACGTTCGTGAAGTTTTTGTTTTCCGTTTTTAATAGCTATTACGGCAGAAACTAAAACAATAGCTGTAATTCCGTTTGTAGTAGCGTATATTGGAGGCAAAAATGAAAGAGGTTCTACATTAATTCCGAAATCTTTTAATTTTATTCCGAATAGAATAGCAACTACTACCGGAATTATAATTGAAACTGCAATAATAAATTTACTGAATTTTTTTTCTAATGAATGATCTTCCATTTTATTCTTCTAATAGTATTTTAATGTCTTCCTGAATATCTCTAACCCCTTTTTTATCTAATCCGTCATAATATAAAATCGGATTTCCGAAATCGTCTTTACGGCAACGGATATTTCCGTTTTTATCAATCAGAGCAAACAAACCTGAATGTTCAAAACCTCCGTTTACTTTTGCATTTTCACCTGCATAAAGGTTAAATCCTTTATTTGATAAATTCATGATTGTAGCTTTATCACCTGTAAGGAAATTCCAATTTGATGATTTTACTCCCAATAATTTTGCATGGTCTTTTAAGATCTGAGGCGTATCATGAGTTGGGTCAATTGTTATAGAAACAATTCCGAAATTAGGGTTTCCAAAAAATGTTTTTTCGATCTCAAGCATGCTCAAATTCATCTTTGGACAAATAGATGGACAAGTAGTAAAGAAAAATTCCAAAACATAAACTTTTCCTTTATAAGTTTCATTTGAGATTTTGGCATTATCCTGATTTGTCAATTCAAATTTAGGCGCTGGTCCAATTGTAAGCAATTTTGCATCTGATTTTGAATTTTTCAGGCCTACATTATCCAAACGATTTCCTTTAACAACATCTCCATTTTTTATCCTGTCTACAATTTTTGGTACAGCATAAATTCCAAAGATTAAAATGATAAACGAAATTCCGATATATGATTTGTTTTTAAACATTATGATAGAAATTTAAAGTTGTTTAGTGGCATTATGATTCTTTTTAAGAGCAGCTCGATATTCATATAAAATAATTTTAAAATCATCCAACATCTCATTACTCAATTCAGATGGATGAAAAGTATCGTAGCCTTCCTTATATTCTTTTTTATCTTTTCTGCCCCTTAAATTTCTTTCTTTATCAACTATATAAACATTAGAAGTTCCCAGATTATCATCCAGTTTTCCTTTTAGGTTTAATTGGCTGTAAAATGCTTTGATTTCCTCAGGTGAAGCAAAAACAAAGTTCCAACCTTTAACATCTGTAAAAGGCTTTAGCGCATCTAAAACTTTTTGAGCTTCATTTTCTGTTCCCAGTGGACAAACAACGACAAACTGAAGATCTTCAAAACCATTATAACGTTTGTAGATCTTTTCATTTAAATTGAAATAGTTCCCACGATTATTTAAAATCTGAGAACCGGAAAAACCTAAAACCGTTATTTTTTTATCAAGGGAAACTTTTTTATCATCTAAGGATTTCCAATTCCCAAAATCGGCAATTTTTGGAGTTATTACCGGAAGTTTTGTAAAGCTATTTACGCCAGAAGCAAAAAACAAATAGGCTACAATTGGCAAAACAAAAAGAACAAACAGAACTATATTTTTTTTCATTATTTCGGCAGAAGTTATTGAGGTACAAAAATAAAAAAAGCTCCGTTAAACGGAGCCTCTTTTCGAATTAATATCATGTTAAAAATTCCATTTAATAGTAGAATCTTTAAAAACCCCATAAATATAATGTCCTTCTGTCAAAAGAATAAACAATAAATATAATACCAGGAAAATAACCGGTGATACAACAGACCATCTAAGACTGCTTTTTTCACCCTCCATGTGCATGAATGCCCATACTATATAATACGCTTTGAAAATTGTAAGGATATAAAATATCCAGTTCAATAAATTCAAACCAACAAAATGATTAAATTCTAAAAATCCAGGTTTGATAATACCTAAAATAACTTCTACTGTAGTTACTAATGAAAGTAATCCAAAAACAAACCAGATTCTTTTTGTATTTGATACGTGTTCGTGTGACATAATAATTAAAATCTAAAATTAAACTAAGTAGAAAACTGTAAATACAAATACCCAAACTAAATCGACAAAGTGCCAGTATAAACCAACTTTCTCTACCATTTCGTAGCTTCTTCTTTTCTCGTAAGTTCCTAATAATACATTAAAGAAAATAATGATATTAATGATAACTCCAGAAAATACGTGGAATCCGTGGAATCCTGTAATGAAGAAAAAGAAATCAGCAAATAATTTACTACCGTATTCGTTTCTTGTTAGGTTTGCCCCTTCTACTACATATTTAGCATCGTTTAATCGAGACTCAGATTCTGCTCTTGATAAAACTGTTTTCTTCTTTTCAGCTGTAAGTTTTTCTGTTCTGATCAACAAATCAGGATGTGCTTTAAATCCAGCCTGAATTTCAGCAACTGAATAAGTCGACAAAGTTTCAGCATCTTCCATAAACCAAGATGTTTTGCTTCTTGTCAAAGCTTCTCTTTGTTCTGGTAATTTTACAGCAAATTCTTCAAGGGCAACTCTTTTTCCAGTTGCATCAACAAACTGCAATAAGCTTCCTCCTTTTGTTTCTACAGCTCCGTACTCTCCTTTGATGAAGTTTTTCCATTCCCATGCTTGAGAACCAACGAAAATTAAACCTCCAATAATAGTTAAGAACATATAGACTGCAACTTTTGTTTTTTTCAATTGATGTCCTGCATCAACTGCCAAAACCATCGTTACAGATGAGAAAATCAATATAAAAGTCATTAAGGCTACATAATACATTGGAGCCGAAACGCCATGCATAAAAGGAAAGTGAGTAAACACTTCATCAGCCAATGGCCAAGTTTCAATAAATTTAAATCTAGAAAAACCATAAGCCCCAAGAAATCCTGAGAATGTTAAGGCATCTGATACGATAAAAAACCACATCATCATTTTACCATAACTTGCTCCTAATGGCTGGATTTCATGACCGCCTCCCCAAGTTTTTTCGTCGTTGTTTGCAGTTGTAACTGTCGCTCCCATAAAAGTTATTCGTTAAAAAGTTCCCAAATTTACGTTTTTTTCTTATTTAAAGAAATATAAAAATAAAAATAAATACACCCATAATAAATCCAAAAAGTGCCAATACATCGCACCTAGTTCTATTCCAAGAGTTTGAGTCGAATTGTATTTTTGTTTAAAATGATTATAAATTATAATTAAAAGTGAAATTAATCCGCCTGCAAGGTGTAATAGGTGCGTAACCGTTACTACATAAAGAAAAGTTGTAGTAATTGAACTACCTGCTCCTGTAAAATAATAGCCACTTTGAACAATCTGGCCAAAGCCCTGAAATTGTAAAACCACAAATAAAACTCCCAAAGCTAATGTTCCTAAAAGTAGTCCTGTTGTAGCAGTTCTGTTATCTTTCTGAATGGCTTTTTTTGCCAGATAAAAAGTAACACTACAAGCAATTATAACTGCTGTACTATAATAAAAAGCCGATGGTAATTCAAAATTTTTCAACCAGTCTGCTCTTGATTTACTTACTACAAATGCACTTGTAAGTCCGGCAAACATCATTGTCATACTTACCATTGCAAAAAGCAAAATCAACTTAGCCGATTTTGATTTTCTTACTTGTTCTTCACTTATTTTCATTGTCATTTCCATAACTATCTTAAAAATTTATCTACTATATATACAATTTGCAATAATGAGATATACGAAACACTAACCAACATCAAGGTTCTCGCCGCTTTAGCTGTTCGCAACTGATACAAACGCACAGCATAAAACAACATCCATAATCCTAATAAGAATACCAGAACTGCGGCAATTGGTGATATAAATAGTTGTCCTGTATAACCTAAAACCGGTAATAAAGAAGCAATTATTAACCAAATTGTATATAACATAATCTGCAAAGCGGTTCCTTTGTCTTTTTTTCCTGTAGGAAGCATAAAGATACCTGCTTTTTCATAATCTTCATATAAAAACCAGCCAATTGCCCAAAAATGAGGGAATTGCCAGAAAAACTGAATCAAAAATAACGTACCTGCCTCTATACCAAAATCTCCAGTTGCAGCAACCCATCCTAACATAAAAGGAATTGCTCCTGGAAAAGCTCCAACAAAAACGGATAATGAGGTTACCGTTTTTAATGGTGTATAGATACTTGTATAAAGAAAAATAGAAATTGCGGCAAACATGGCAGACTTTGCATTAATTGTATACAACAAGGCTATACCAATAATAGTAAGCAGACTTGCAACAAACAAAGCCATTTTTGGAGACATTCGCCCTGATGGAACCGGACGATTTTTAGTTCGGTCCATTAATGAGTCTATATCTTTCTCAATTACCTGATTAAAAGCATTTGATGCCCCAACCATACAATAACCTCCAATGGACAAAACCAGCAAAACGCTCCATTTAAAAGGATGCTCGCTGTTTACACCAAGTAAATATCCTGCAATAGAAGAAAACAAAACACTAATCGCCAAACCGGCCTTAGTGATTTCTTTGAAATCCAGAAATATTGATTTTAGTGAAATTGTATTTTTAGTAGTGCTCAATTCGGTAATTATTTGAATATTTTTTTTGAGTGGTGCAAATGTACAAATTGATTATAGAATCAAGAGCGATAAAATTATATTTTTTTCGATAAAACCTTTACAAAATAAGGACTTGCAGATTTTTAACACAATTATTTTGAAAAATCTTATTAAATATCCTAGTAATCAAAATACCAATTGAAGATATCAGAACGTAATCCGATAGTAAACCAGGTGGTACTTTGTTTAAAAGTTGTTGCTGTCTCCTGCGTCGGATCAAAATTTCTGTAAATAAAACTTCCGAAAAATTTAAGGTTCGTCATTGGATTTACTAAATATCCTGCTTGTATATCTGCAATGAAAATATTCGTTTTGTTACCCTGCCCTACTTTTACTCCTTTATCATAAGGTCTGTCTTCGTCATAACTTTTATAGATATTACCTCCGTAATTAAAGCTGTCTTCTGCAGTATCAAAATCCAAACCACGGGTACCAACTGTAAATTTTGCATCGCCATAAAGACGTCCTTTATGATAACGTGCTATTGCTACTAACTCGTTAAAATTCCCACCCCATTGATGTCCAATACTTTGATTATTATGTCCATAGTTTGTAATTACAGCACTATGAGAATATACATACGGACGAACGTGATTATACTCTAATTGAAACAAAATTCATCAATTAGGAATTGCCCGTACAAATTAATATTATTGTTCCATTTATATTTTCCTGTAATTCCCAGCAAAGCATTACCACTTTTAGAAGAAGAACCAAATTCTACTGCACGATAAAATATAATTGGGTTTACGAAATTAATATCAAAACCTCTGTTGTTACTATCAGTCCAAACCACAGATTCAAAAAATCCTAAGTTTAATCTGTTAGAAACGTTCCAGCTTAAATAATGATTGGCCATAAACTTAGAAGCATATGTTTTTTCTTCTGTCACTTCCGGACGAACATCTTTAAGCCACATGTATGTATTTGTATATTTTATTTTCCAGAATGTTGTATTAATTTTAAAATACGGATAAGGACTTGCTCCATCACTTTCTAACAAAGAGCGATATCCATCTCCTATAAAATTACGACCGTATCCCAATTGAAAATCAAAAATTTTGCTTGGCGCAAATGTGATATTTGCTTCTGCCAAAGGAAAATCATATGCGTCTGATTTAAACCTTTTTGCTATTCCAATTCCAGGAATAATAGCAGGATTACCTCCAGATGGTTTTATAGATTCTGCATAATCATTAAAATAACCTGCAAATCGACCCTGACTTTCAAAAAATGTAGTGGTAAAATTAATCTGTTTTCCTAATCCACCTCTGAAATTTAAAGCACGTGTATTTACATAAGTATATGATGCATCAATATCAGAAGCTTTACCCATTTGCAAATCAACAATAGGATTTAATGCCAGCCAATAATCTTCTCCCTGAATCTGAACCATGTTTTCGTTCCACAATTTTCTTCCCAACCATGACGAAGTATTTTTTTGCAATGATTCATTTACAGCTTTCAGATTGTAATATTTTGAAACCTCAGCATAAGTATAAGGTTTAGAAGCAGTGTGATTATTACTGCCTACTTTATTCATCGCACCATCAAATTGCGCATAGTAACTATGAGAAAACGGAATATTTAAATGGCTTTCGAATTCAGGATTATTGTATTTTTTATACACAATACTATCCAGTTCTGTCATTGGCTTTTCTGCCGGTTTTAAAATTTGAGACGCTGCCAGAGCTTCCTGAGCAATCTGATCAGCACTTTTTAACGGAATACCTATTACAATTGTATATTTTGAATAGGTTGGTTTTCCATTATAAGTCGATGGTTTTATTTTCTGAAAAGTACCAAAAACGCGCTTTGACTCTTGCACCAATTCATCATTTGCAGCATTTACATAAATAACTTTGAACTCACCTTTTTCATCAACTTCAAAAAGCACTTTTACTTCACCTGTGTAATTTGACTCTTTTAGTTTTTGAGGCACTTCAAAATTGTGAAAAACAAAATCCTGAACTTCTTTGTAAAAACAATTTTCAAGTTTTTTAGACTGCAGGTTCTCGCAATTAGGAAAAACAGGAAATTGCTCAGACGTAAATCCAGGGCTTACAGATGAGTTATTGTTTTCCTGAGAATAACCTGAAAGGGCACAGATTGTAAAAACAAAAGATAAAAAAATCTTTTTTGCGTAGGTTTGGGTTTTCATTTAATATTGATTTGTGGTATTTTCTCCATTAGCAATTGACTTTGCTGCCGAAGTTCCGATACGTTTAACTCCTAAACGGATCATTTCTATTGCTTCATCATACGATCGTACTCCACCCGCTGCTTTGACTGGGAGAGGTGATGCGTTTTCTAACATCATTATTATTGTTGGAATTGTAGCTCCGTTTGGTAAATCATTTTCAGTTTTAAAAAAACCTGTTGATGATTTTACAAAAACAGAATTATAATTTTCTTCTTTAAAGTTTGAAATAACAACATTTTTTATCAGGGCAGACAACTGAATAATTTCTTTATCTGTCAGTGCTGCAACTTCAATAATCCATTTTACTGTTTTATTGCTTGCCAAACCGATTTGAGTTCCAATAAGAACTTCTTGTTTTACCAGAGCGAGATCTCGATTTTTAAAAGCTTGATAATTACAAACAAAATCTAAATCGTCGGCTCCGTTTTCGATTGCTTCATTTGCTTCCTTTAATTTTGTTTCGATATCTGATTTACCTTCCGGAAAATCAATAACGGTACCGATAAGCAAAGTCGAATTGGCTTTTAAAATCATTTCTTTAGCCTGTGAAACATATTCAGGGCGAATCATAATCAGCTTAAAATTTTCAGCAATTGCTTCTGAAATCGCATTTTTGACCATTACGAGATTTTCCGCTTCCGAAAGTCCGGCTTGCGAAGCAGTTTTTAAATACGTTGAGTCTAAATATTGTCTAATGTTCATGATTTTCAGATGGCACAGAACCGTGACAAAAATACATTTTAAATTTTGAAAAAAAATACTCTTTATTATTCTTGATTTTCAGCAATAAAAAAACCCACCGAAGTGGGAATTTATATTTATATTCTATCGATTTGTTTTTTAAAAGCTATAGCTGTAAAAACACCTGTAGTTGCTCCAATTGTATTGGCCAAAACATCTGTTACATCTGATGCTCTTGTTGCCGTGAAGACACTCTGCAAAATTTCGATTGTAATTCCAAAAAAAACAGAAAATATAAAGGAAATAAGATATGCTTTGTAGTCGTCAGCATCTTTTCCTTTTAATTCTTTTTTGAAAAACAAAATCCATGAAATTGTAAATCCGAAATGAAAACAGAAATGAACAATTTTATCAATGCTCGGAAAATTAACTGCCGGAATATTACTTGAATCTGTCAAACAAAAATACGATATAACCCCCGAACAAATAATTGCCCAACAAAGTAATAGTTGTTTAGGCACCGATAAGTTCTTTATAAGCTTCGTCAGATAATAAAGAATCAATTTCTGATGCATCAGAAATTTTTATTTTGATCATCCATCCAGCTCCGTAAGGATCAGAATTTACTGTTTCCGGAGCACTTTCCAAACTGTCATTAAAAGCAATTATTTCTCCTGTTAATGGCAAGAACAAGTCAGAAACTGTTTTTACAGCTTCAACAGTTCCAAAAACCTCATCTTTATCAAGTGTCTGATCTAAAGTCTCTACTTCAACGTACACGATATCACCTAACTCTTTTTGAGCAAAATGAGTAATTCCTACAGTTGCAACATCTCCTTCGATGCTAACCCATTCGTGATCCTTTGTGTACTTTAAATTTGCTGGTATGCTCATAATAGTTATGTTTGAAAATTGATAATTGAATATTTAAGCCACAAATGTAATAATCTTCTAATGAAATCTACTTTAGAAATTAAAATTTAATTTCCGAAATTATAACGAAGTGTAAAGCCTGATCTAATATTAGTTAATGGAAATGATGTTGAAATTACTGCTTTTGAGAACGAGTGATCGTAATAAAATATAGCAGTCAAATTTTTACTAAACGAATAATCTGCTGTAAGTTTTAACGACCAGATGTTTTGTCCTGCTGCCAGCTGATTATTATCATAATCCAGATAACGAACTAATGTTTCATTTTTTCTCAAAGAAAAATCTGCTTTTATATTGATGTCACTCTTAATAATTCCTGTTGGGTTATCTGCAAGTCTCGACGAGAAAATAACGTCTTTAAAACGATATCCAAGTCCAACTACATATTCCAATCCTTTTACTTCAGTCAATAAATTATTATCAAAACTCATTGATAATGCCCTGTCTTTTTTAATTTCAGTAAGTACTCTTAATGAACTTTTCAACTCAAAATCTACCCTCATAAGCGGATTAAACTGCTCTACCAAATTGACATTTGACATGATTGTCTTGTTATAGATATTATACGTATTTTGATCCAATCCGTTTGGATGCTCGTAAAAATCAAAATTTGATCTAAACTGATTTATGGTGTATGATGCTCTATAATTATGCTGTAATGAAAAACGCTTAAATTTATCTTTAAAAAACTTATAACGCATTAATCCATTGTATTTTATACTCCAGTTTGGTATCGGGAAATTTCTAAAAATATCTGTCGAGGAACTTGATGCATCTTTTCCGGTATAAGCCGCTAAAAATGCAGGAAGTAAAACTGCCTGATTTCCTTTTGTATATCCTATAGGATATCCTTCATTTGCAGTATAAATATCTCTTTTACTTTTATCAGGATCATTATTTGGATCTGCTGGCAATGCCGGAATCGGGTTTGCTGCATCTCCATATCTCGGGATCGGATTGCCTGCTCCATAATAACCTTCTGCCAAACGATTTGCAATCGTCAAACGATTGTTTCTAAATTCATCAAATGCGGCAGATTCAGATTCATTGCTGGTAGAAAAAGATGTTTTTATTAAGACTGTTGATATCGAAAACATACCATAAGTGTAACGAGACAACGGCATATATTCATTATCAGATTGTCTTACAGAATATTGTTCAGAATTATTTTCAGAATATGTTCTGTCCATTGCCAGATCAATTTTTAAATCCGGAAATAAATCAATGTTTGTCGTTATTTTTAAAATCTTATTAGTTACCTGTGTAAAATTCTGATTGAAATCCTGATAATCTGTCAACCATCCATTTTTAGCCGCTTCGTAACGTACATCTTCCTGACTTCCAAAAACAAACCCTAATGAAGGTCTTGAAGTTCCAAAGAAACCAACACTTGGCGTATATCCTGGTAAAACAGTTCCACTATTTTTGGTATAATTCACCTGAATGTTTTTCACACTTGTCAAAACACCAATTAAACCATCATAAAAAGGATTGCTGCTTGTAACTGGTTTTGCTGTGTTTACAATTTTCTCTCCCGGTTTTGGTGGTGCAGCCGTTTTTGGTTTAGCAGGTTTTTTACCACCCGGAGTCAGACCCAGATATTTATACAACATGTTCATATTAAATGTTGTTGTCAATGTATTTGAATTGGCGTTCTGAATCGTATTTCCTAAATCATAAACAGTACCATCTTCTGCTTCATATTCAGAAAAAGCAGTTGAAGCACGTTGCCAGCTGTAATCAGCAGTATAAGAATAGTTTGCTTTTATAAAGCTGAAAACCGGAATCTTATTTATTGGAATTTCATAATTCAGTACCAATTGTTGCAGGTGCTGATTTGGTGTTCCTATATCCCAATAATCATCCCAGATATTAAAATCTTCTTTTGGAGAATTATCATCGTTTAAGAAATTCCTAACTATATTATTTGATGCTGCAGTATAATTTAACTTTAATGATTTTGTCAAATTAAAACCAAATCCATATTGATAATTAAAGGCAAAATTTCTTCTGTATAAAGGATCAAGACCAATTCCTTCAACATCAACATCTCTATATTGCTGACGATTACTTTGCCTTAAAATATTAGTATTGAACGTAACATTAGAAGGCAAATAATTAAAGTTAAAATCACTTAGCAATTTCCAATATTCACTTTTCTTCATGAACTGGTTCTTCTTAAAAGGAACCACTTCTTTTGGCTGAAAAGTATAAGCATAATTCACAGCAGTATTTGACTGTTCATCGTTATAGTCTTCAACTTCATAATCATGACGTTCAACCTGATTGTACGATTGTGAAAAAGTAAAATTCTCAACATCATACACATGTGGTTTTTGCTCAGGAGCTCTGTCTTTTCTTACTCCGATAAAGTTGATGCTTTTACGTTTTGTATAATCAACTGCACGAGTTCTGATATTGTCTCTTTCAGCAGAATTTGTTGTTTCTCTCAATAACTGATCTAATTTAATATCCTGATTAAAAGGATCATATTCAGGCGTAATAACTTCTTCGCCAATAGCATAATTAAAAGGCAAATTGATTCCCCATTTAGGTGGCAATAATTTTCCTAAATTCAAATTAGTTACAATATTATATTGCTGAACATCTTCACGATCTCTCTCGTTTGCTCCTTCTTCAAGTGATCCAAAACCAATTGTACTTTTACGACCGGTTGCAGAAACAGTAGCAAAATCTGCCATATTAGTATCTATACTTAATATCGCAGCCATACCACCTTTGTTCTCTAAATCAGACATACGAAGTTCGTTGAACCAAACCTCTCCATATAATCTTTTATGCTCTGCCGTACTTTTTACCCCTACCATTAAGGTTCTTACCAAACCAAAATTAGGATTTCCTTTTATACCTAATCTCAGTTTACTGTCTCCATCACCACCGTCTGAAGCTAAATCGACATCATCATCAGGATAGTAGACGCCATTAATATCTCTTTTAGTAGAATTAATATCAATTGGCATTGCCTTAATTTTCATTCTGGTCAATAATTCCAGCGCCAGATTAATATCATTTTCTTCTAACCAGACCTGATCTGGGCTTACAGTACAAGACCCTGGCGGTCTTGTTACTTTTAAAGGAATTTCTATCTGATAATAGTTTTGCGTGAAGTCATTTCCAAAACGAAGGAATCCAACTATTTCATCATCCCCTAAATCTGTTTGACTTGGCAACGATTCTGCGTGCATGAACATTTTAAGTTTTTTATACTGACGCATGTCAACACTAACATTTTTAAAAACCGCTCTTGAATCCTGATATTCTAATCCTCCACCAGAAACACGTAATGCCAGTGATTGTTCATTCTGATTAATAACTGTATTATTATTATACAATTGTTCTCTTTGAACTCCCGGAGGAATTACATAATTTACTGGGCATTTTGTATTATTCTCCTGAAGATTAACTGCCTGGACATCAAAATCTGTATTATCGTCATCCGTACTTACATCATTTGCATCAAGTGTTCCTGTATATCTTCTCCACTCTCCTCTTACTAAATCTAGGGCTCCAAAACGCATTGTCATCTGATCGTTGAAACCAGTCATAAACATACGCATGAATCGAATAGATCTAAAGTCTGTAATATTTCCGATTGTATTTTGAGGCTGAGAAACAGGAATCTTAAACTGAATCCATCTTGCATTTGTTGTAGTACCGTTTGGCAATTCAACATTACTTACTTCACGAATATCTGTAATGTAATTTTGACCAACCTGCATTCCAGGTTTAATATCAACACTATATTCATAATAAGCGTTGATTGTATTCATCGTGTTATCACGGTTAATATCTTCGACATCCGGAAAAGTTGTAGATCCGCGATTTGGATCATCAATGCTTACAGGAGAGTTGCCTTCTACACCATTATAATTTTTATAACGAGCCTTAACATCACCATCTGTATTTAAATAATATTTATAATTATCTCCGGCAGGGTCTGGCTCAGAAGCATAATTCGTATAAATTGCTGCTTCTTTTGCATCTGGCAAACCATCCAGACCTACGTCCTGATTTTTACGATTGTCTGCATTGGTATCAAAAGCATAGATTAAAGATTGAGATGCAGGAACATCACCCCAAAGTGGTTGTGGTTTTACCAAAACCTGATCCGGACCTAATCCATTTTCGTATTGTTTTCTGTTATCTTTTAAGATATCTTCGGATATTTCACCTAAGTTAAAATAGATTTTTCCTGTATTACTGGTCTGCGCCTGACCATTTCCAACGTATGGATCAAGTACCCAGAACTGCACATATTCTACATTCCCCTGCTCAAAATTGGTTGAATTTAAAGCACGCATAATTCCTCCAAAATTAGATGTTACAGGATCGGAACCAAAGGTTGGACTATTATTGTAAGGTCCTCTTTCTGATGGATAATAACTTAGGTCTAATGTATTCACAACCTGAATTTGTCCCTGAGCAATATCAGTATTTGGATATAACTCTTTACTGTAAACCCTTCTTGTTGAGTTTAATGACAAATCATCATTTGAAATTCCGGAAGGCTTAGATGAGTAAAAAACAGGGTCTATTGTATACCATGCTAATTTTGATCTTTTATAACCATACTCTAAACCATTAGAGTTGGCATTAAAAGTATTATCTAACGCTATATTTATAGCAGGTGTTGATGCAAGACTCCAGGCGTAAGCCGAACGCATATCAATTGTTGACTGAGAACCTTCAAAATCATCTATGTAAATTGTTGCCTCTCCTTCAAAATCACTTGCTTTTGGAGCATCAGGTTTTAAGAAAGCAACTTCTCCACGAATCGAAAGATTAGAAGGAACATCAGTATCAATGTTTGGAAGTTTATTTACTAATCTGGTAAAGAAAGGTACTTCTGTTGAATAATTTCCGTTAAAACCAAAAATTGTATTGTTTACTGATTCCTGTCCATAACTTGATTTTTGGGTAAATGGTCTTTCTGTCATTTTTAAGAAAGTCCCTCCAACAACAAAATTATCAGAAATTTTATGTTCAACATTTATCCCCATAAATCTTCGGGTTTGTTGCCCAAAAATGGAGTTGTTTTCTAACGAAACTTCAATTGGTGTATTTGATGCCTGAAGTGAAGGATCTAAAATCTGAACTCTTCCTAACTGGTAGTCTACACTATAATCAATTCCTTCAACCAAAACCCTTCCTGCTGCTGTAACTACAACCGAACCCTGCGGAACATTAAATGCTCCAATTGGAATACCATTGCTTCCTGAAGATTTATATTTTCCACGTAATAAAAACTTGTTTTTATCGCCTTCCTGCAAAGCATCAGACTGTGTACTTCTATACATTTTTCTGTACACGTATTTTTGCTGATTGACGTTGTAAGTATTTGTGTTATTATAATCCTCTCCTGTTCCTGTCTGTAATTTTTCAAACAAAAGTTCTCCAAAAGGTTCTTTTCTTGTAAAGATAATTCGACCATTCTGAGCGTCAACAGTTATTCCAGGAATATAATCAAAGAAACCATCACCTCCTTTTTGTGGATCGTTATTATAATTTAACTGATCAACATTAAAAACATTTAATAATGGTGTTTTTGTAACATAATAATTATCCGGATTAGGATTAGTAGGATCGTCATCAGGAAAATGACTCCCTGTAACTGGTGAAATATAATTTATTGGAGAAGGATCTGTATAAAGAATATTTAACCTAAAATCATCCTGTTTTAATTGATAAGCCTGAGGAATTTGATAAACGTTTTTCATCATCAGGTTCCATACCGGATTATTTACGTTTGTCAAACTACTTTTCAGCATTTTTAAAATCAAACTTTGGGTAATAATAGTCTGATTAGCACTATTATCTCCTGTAACAACTGTACCATCTATTCCGTCACTACCAAATTCTCCAACCTGATATACCTGACCTCCAACTGTATACTCAAAAGCAACTGCTAAAATTTCGTCATTAGCTAAACGTTGCTGCAAAGAAATATATCCAAGTTGCGAATTAAAAGTATATTCGTTTGCTGTAAGTTTTCTTGCATTTTCCAAAACAGAATAATCCCTTCCCTCACTAACTGTATCTGCATTAGTAAAACCAGTTTTTGCTGTTACAATCTCTCGTATATTCTGAGTCAAATAACCTCCCTTGCCTATAGTTGCGGGATCATATTTATTATTACTATTGTCAGTTGGTGAATCAATCTGATTATTAAAAAAGCCTGCAGTTTCGGTAGTCACCACCACTTCATTTTCAGGAATTCCTGTTAATTGTCCCTCACCTAAATCCTGAAGGGCAATAATATTTCTTAAGTTATTGTTAGTTGTACTAATTCTGTTTTGCTTGTTTGTAACCCAAACTTCAAGTCTGGTAATCTGAACCCTGCTTTTGATAAAAGGATATTTTTCTAATGAAGCATCGTATAGATTTCTAAAGTATTGTGATAAGAAGAAATGTCGGTCGTTATCATAGTCCAAAGCATATAAATCAAAGTTCTGTACTGTGCCGCCACCTTCTGCAACTATACTTTTGGTCTGGGACTTTTGTTCTGAGAAAACTCCTGTTACTGTTGTCTTGCCAAATTGCAGTTGTGCCTTTACACCAAATAAACTTTGAGCACCCCGAATCAAGGTACTATTAAGTGGCATACTAACATTACCAACTTCTACTTTTTGAACAATATCGTCTTCTGAAGGTGTGTAAGCCAGTTTAAATAAGTTTTGAAAAGCAAATGTAGATTGTGTATCGTAGTTAGCATTTACTTCTAACCTTGTACCGACTTTCCCCATTAAACTCATACTGATTCTCTGATCAAAATCGAAAGTAAGACTTGATCGGTTTCTTGGTGAAAAAGAAGGGTTATCTTGTTTGGAATAACGGATCCCTAAATCCATTTCTACTGATCCTGTGGGTTTTACATCAATTGTATTACTTCCGAAAATACTTTCGAAAAGGCTTGAATTGATATAATATCTTGGAAGCAAATCTTTTTTAGCTGCTTCACTTCCTTGTTTTTTACCATCAATTGCATCCATTTTTTTTCTGAAATAATCTCTTCTGGATTCTTTCAAAACAAGGTCTTCATACTCTTTTGGAGTTAGGACAATTGGGTAATCAATAGAGAAACCATCTACAGAACTTGTGTAAATATACCTGTCGGTAATAGGGTCGTATTTATAAGCCGAAAGTATGCTCGGAGGATTTTCTATCTCTAATTTCCCTACCGAGAACTGAGTTTTTGTTGTATCTTGAACTGCTGGATTTACTTGCGAACGCAAAACATTACCGCAAAATAAAACCAGTAAAAAAATACAAATTTTACGCATACAATTCGTTTATATAAAATTGAGTTTATAAGCTTTTTAATGCTTTTTTGATGATCATTTCTGCTGTAGCTTCCGGATCTTCTTTAACGATCTTTTCTACTACTTTTTCAGAAGTTTTACGGACAAAACCTAAAACTTCCAAAGCAGATAACGCTTCATCTCTGTTTGTATTGTTCTGGACTACTGAAACTTCATCCAAATCGTACAATTTTAACACTTTTTCTTTTAAATCAAGGATAACTCTCTGTGCAGTTTTGTTTCCAATCCCTTTTATAGACTGTATAACACCAACATCTCCAGAGGCAATGGCATTAATAATTTGTTTTGGTTCTATTGAAGATAACATGGTTCTGGCTATGTTAGCTCCGATCCCGGAAACAGACAATAGCATTCTGAATATTTCTCTCTCTGATTTCTCAACAAATCCAAATAAAGTATGCGCATCTTCTTTGATTTGAAGATGCGTATACAATTTTATAAAATCAGCATTGGGAAGTAGTGAAAACGTATGTAAGGATATGTTAACGTGATATCCCACTCCACCGCAGTCAATCACAACTTCTGTGGGATTTTTTTCTACTAATTTCCCCTGCAAATGTGCTATCATAGTATAATTTATTAATTCAAATATAATAAAAATAAGACAATATTGTCAGATCTTATTTTTTGATACTATTTAGCTAATTTATTTTTTTTACTTTCTTTTTCCTGAGCATCAATTACAGCTATTGCAGCCATATTTACCATTTCTTCAACACTTGCACCCAATTGGAAAATGTGAACCGGTTTGCCCATTCCCATCATAATCGGACCAATAGAATTTACTTTGTATAACTCTTTTAATAGCTTATAAGTAATATTGGCTGATTCTAAGTTTGGAAAAATTAATGTATTTACTTTTTTACCTGCTAATTTAGAAAAAGGGAATTTTTCCTGTAGCATTTCCGGATTTAATGCAAAATCGGCCTGAATTTCTCCATCGACAATCATATCAGGATGGTTTTTGTGTAAGTAAGCAACTGCTTCTCTTACTTTTGAAGCTCCCGCACTTGTAGAAGATCCGAAGTTTGAAAATGAAACCATTGCAATAACTGGCTCAACACCAAACATTTTAGCCGTTTTTGCAGTCATAACTGCAATGTTAACCAAGTCTTCAGAAGTTGGGTTAATGTTTATTGCTGTATCTGATAAAAACATTGGCCCACGTGACGTAAGCATCATATTGGCTGTTGCTACCAAAGAAGCGTTATGTGCTTTCTCAATTAATTGTAACATTGGCTTTACAACACTTGGGTAACTTCTTGAATATCCTGTTACCAAAGCATCTGCTTCACCTTCATTAACCATCATTGCAGCAAAATAGTTTCTTTCGCGCATGAATTTCTGTGCATCAAGTAAGGAGATCCCTCTTCTTTCTCTTGTTGCCCAGTATGAGTTAGCAAATTTATTTCGTCTTGCTTCTTCTTCTGCTGTTTTAGGATCAATGATTTCTACTTCTGCATCAAAACCTAATTCTTTTTTTAATTCTAAGATTGTTTCTTTATCTCCTAATAAAATTGGGAAACCAATACCATCTTCATGAACAATCTGAGCTGCTTTTAAAACATTTAACTGATCAGCTTCTGCAAAAACAACTCTTTTAGGGTCCAGTTTTGCACGGTTTGTCATTAAACGAACCATTTTATTATCATTACCCATACGCTCACGAAGCACATCTTCATAAGCTGCCCAGTCTGTAATAGGATTTTTTGCAACTCCTGATTCCATTGCTGCTTTTGCAACTGCAGGTGCTACAATTGTGATCAATCTAGGATCAAATGGTTTAGGAATAATATATTCCTGACCGAATCCTAGTTTGGTTGCTCCGTAAGCTACGTTTACTTGTTCCGGAACTGGTTCTTTTGCCAAAATAGCCAATGCTTTTACAGCGGCCATTTTCATTGCTTCGTTAATTTTTGTAGCTCTTACGTCCAGTGCTCCTCTAAAAATATATGGAAAACCTAAAACGTTATTTACCTGATTAGGAAAATCTGAACGGCCTGTAGCCATTATAACATCTTTTCTGGTTTCTACTGCCAGATTATAATCGATCTCCGGATTTGGATTTGCCATTGCAAAAACAATCGGATTTGCATTCATTGTCAATAACATTTCAGGAGACAAAATATTTCCTGAAGAAAGTCCTATAAAAACATCTGCTCCTTTTACAGCATCTGCCAAAGCGATTGACGGACCATTTACAGCATATTTTAATTGTAATTCTGATAATGAAGGATTGTCTTTTGTTAAAAGTCCTTTACTATTATACATTAAAATGTTCTCTACTTTTACTCCTAATAAAACATATAAATCTGTACAGGCTATTGCTGCAGATCCTGCACCAGAAACGACTACTTTTACGTCTTCTGCTTTTTTTCCTGCTAATTCAAGTGCATTGATTAAGGCTGCAGAAGAAATAATTGCTGTACCGTGCTGATCATCGTGCATTACCGGAATATCTAATTCCTCAACCAACCTTCTTTCGATTTCAAAAGATTCAGGAGCTTTGATATCTTCCAGATTTATTCCTCCAAAAGTTGGTGCAATATTTTTTACGGTCTGAATAAATTCTTCAACATCTTTTGTTCCGATTTCAATATCAAAAACATCAATATCAGAGAATATTTTAAACAATAAACCTTTTCCTTCCATTACTGGTTTAGAAGCTTCAGGGCCAATATCACCAAGTCCTAAAACAGCTGTACCGTTGGATATTACGGCTACTAAATTTCCTTTAGCTGTATATTTGTAAACGTCTTCAATATTTTTTTCAATTTCTAAACATGGTTCTGCAACACCCGGCGAATATGCAAGAGATAAATCTCTCTGAGTTGCATATTTTTTTGTTGGAACTACTTGAATTTTCCCTGGAGTTGGCTTAGAATGGTATAATAATGCCTCTTCTCTTTTACTGTCTTTATTCATTGTTTTTAGCTTTTATTCTAGCTTACAAAGATATAAGTCTTCGTTTAAAATGGCATGTTTTTGTAGCTTTCTTTTGTTAAAATAACATTTTTGATGCTCAAAAAAAAATAGTCCGGCAAAATCCGGACTATTTTTTAAGGTCTGTTTTTTAAATTTTAATTACTGCGAAATGTACGAATTTAAGTGCTGAATAGTATCTTTCTGAATCTCTATAATGGCTTTTACGACATCACTGATTGAAATTATTCCGACTACAATATCGTCTTCTATAACAGGTAAATGTCTAATTCTTTTACTACTCATAAGTTCCATGCAATCTTCGATATTATTTGAAAGTTGTACCGAAAAAACATTACTTTCCATGATTTCATGTACAAAAGTTTCTTTTGAGGATCTGTCTTTCAGAATAATTTTTCGGGCATAATCCCTTTCAGACAATATTCCTTTTAAATCGGATTCATCTATAACCAGAATTGCTCCTATGTTTTTCTCTCCCATTACTTTTAGTGCTTCATAAACAGTAGTTGATGAAAGTACTGAGTAAACATTTCTTCCCTTTGCGTTAAGTATTTGTGCTACAGTCATATCTGAAAAATTTTAGTTTTATAAAGTTAGTATTATAATTTAAGTTATTTTTTACTTAAATTTTTT
>SEBM01000494.1 GCA_004296145.1 Flavobacterium sp. | reverse complement strand
TCCTTATTCCTATCATTGCAAACTAATACAAAAAATTCGCTAAAAATATTAACAAATGAATTGGAATAATTATTTGCTAGAACAAAAAAGTCCAGTTGCTGACTATGCACATCTAGGTGTTTTGGAAGGAGCTGTAAGAGGAATTTTTGACTTGTCAACCATTCCAACTGATACAACAATTTTGGAAATGTCCACTCCTTTGAAGAAATTCAAGTTAAGCTATACAAACCTTTCTTCGTTAAACGGAAACAAAAGTATAGAAGCAATAAGTTTGGGAGAAATCGACAATGAACGTCTCACGGTATTTTCCACGTTGCCGAATTTAAAATATCTTCAGTTAAGCATAAATAAACAGAATGAGATACCAAACTTATCGTCTTTAAAAAATCTCGAAGTGTTAATTCTTTCGGGTATTAAGAAAGTAGAAAACATCAACTTTATTAAAGGGTTGGCAAATCTGAAAACTTTGTACATTCAAGAAATAAACAATATGTACGATTTAGAGCCATTATCTTCTCTTACAAATTTGGAAGAACTTTTTTTAGACCACGGAAAAATGAGCGGAACAGGACAAGCTGTCAAAAGTATGCAACCAATATCAAAACTGACCAATCTAAAATATCTGGCTTTTATTTTAAATATTGAAAAGAAGAATTACGACATCACGCCATTGCTTTTTCTCAAAAAGCTACAAAAGCTACATATTCTTCCAAGATATTTAGAAAATGGCAATAGAGAAAAGCTTTTAAATGAGTTACCTCTACTAACCGAATTATAAACGAATAGAATGTACTACCACTAACAAGAATTAACTTTAGTGAAGGCTTCGTCGTTGCAATAGCGGAGCCAAACCACAATCCCTATAACTATCACAATCAAGGGCAGTTTTTCGATTGAACGTTAGTAACAAACCTGCTTTGCAGTAGCGGGGCGAAACTGCAAAGTTCAACTGTATTTCTGCAATTGAGCATTATTAATAGAACATTTCGACTGCCACACCATCGCAAAGTCTCGAACCGCCGTAAGATATTTTAAAAGATAACATTGAAACAGACAATTTACATACTGATAATCGCCATAGGGTTTTTAAGTTGCAACAAACACATTAAGTTAGCTGATAAGCCCCCTATTCTTAAATCAGACAGCAAAGTAAAAGAAAATTCAAGTGGTGCACTTAATAAAGATTATTCACTTTCCAATAATGATTCTATTTTTTACGATTTAAAATTTGATGCAAAAGAAATTTCTAAAGGCAAATACAAAGGCATTGAAAAAAAATTGATCAGAGCTTGCTCCATAGACACAAGTGGCTTTGTAAAAGGCAAAGGACTTATTCTAGAGCGTTTTTGTAAGGATATTTGCGAATTGTATTTGATTGACGAAAAGAAAAAAATTAAGTTAATGTTACCGTCCAATTTTGACGGAGGGATTAAAGGCTTAGTGGTCTCGCCAGATTGTAATCAATTTCTTGTTTACTCTTCTTACGATAGCGCTAACTATACTAAATTCTACGAAAACCGAGCTGAAGTATATGGATTTGCTATAGCAAAGGGACAAGGAATACAAACTATTAAGCCAACATTTAAGTTTTATACAAAAAATTGGTCTATAGCAAATGTAATTTGGACTAGCAATAATGAAATAGCGCTTAAAATATATGAAGAAAGTCGCTCTGCAGAAAACCAAGACAAGCTTAACTATAAATACTTTAAGAGCACTATTAAAAAGTAAAGTAAATATTATTGATTTGGCAATTGGCGGCTAAAAGGAATTAAAAATTTACCGTAAAAAAATGAACAAAGAATTATCCTTAAATCTAATCACAGAACTTTTAGAGGCTATTAATAAAAACAATTTAGAAGTGCTAAAAACTAAGTTTCAAATTTCCGAAGCTGTTTATGAAGAAATTAATGAAGTATTAAATTCATATTTCATTAATTCTATACCTAAATTATATCCAAATAAAAATAGGTTTGAAATGTTTAAATATGAGAATAGTGAAGATTTTGGAATAGAAATCGATTTAGAAGTAAAAAATGAACCAACCGAATTGACATTACATACAGAATTACATCATTTGGGTAATAAAAATTACGAATTAAGATATAGATTAATTGAAGTGATGTAAAATAACAACTATCTAACAATTGTTTTTCGTAAAGCTGGCTATCGTAAAATTAATCTGCTGTGGCAAATTTTCATTCGGTGGTAGTAATCACAAAGCCAAACCTTAAAAATATATTGACCCATGCCATTCCCAATAGACATCAAATATATCTCAGAAACTGAGCAAGAACTTGAACTTATCTTTCCTGAAAGTTTTAAAACTAAAATGACAAAGGAAAACGGCGGAGAACTAACCACCAAGGATGATGACTGGCAAATCTTTCCATTTTTTGATAAATCAGATCATAAAAGAATAAGTAGGACTGCCAATCATATTGTTTTAGAAACCAAACAAGCTAGAAATTGGGGTAATTTTCCTGCTAACGGAATAGCAATTGCATCAAATGGCTCTGGCGATTTCTTACTGCTGTTACCAACAAAAGAAAACCAACAACAATTGAGTAGCGAGATATTCTCTTGGTTTCACGAAACGGGAGAAGTGAGAAAAATAGCTAATCATATCACAGAATTTAATTTCCCGATATCAAAACCTATTCACAAAAAACAGATTATCAGACAAAAGCTAACTAGTTTAAAAACGGATTACGGATTTCGTTTAGACAACATTCCTTCACCTTGGACTTTAATGGAAACTGTTTCAAGTAACAAACCATCATTTTATGCTTTTCAAATAGGTAAAGGGACAGAATGTTTGGTAAGCTTAGAAACGTCATTTCCAACAAAACAACTTGAAAACGACAAATATTGGCTAGACCTTTGGGTAAAAGAAACAGGGTTGAAAAAAAACATTGATGATTTAAATATTGAACGGCCAGAATTGGAAAATTATTCTTGCATTATAGTAAAATCAAAAAATTGGACGCCCGTTTTTTATTGGTTTAAAAGTCACTTGACCGAAAAATGGTATTTGAAAATGACAACCGGCGCAAGCAGACACAAAGGAGACTTTAAAGAATTTATCAAAATACTTGACAATATTCAAGTTGACAGATAAAATAATTCACATTAAACAAAGACTTTATCTCAATTATTATTTGGTTGATAAAAAAATATTTTGCGCTTAAAATAAATCTATTTTCAAATGAAAATATCCAATGATAT
>SEBM01000493.1 GCA_004296145.1 Flavobacterium sp. | reverse complement strand
ATGAAGTTGCCGACAGTAATTTTGGTATTGGTGTTGATATTATTGAAGAAGGTTTTTTAAATAAATTGAAGTTTAGTTTTAAAAAGCACTTCAACTAAAATTTTATTTTCTTTTAATAAAAAAAACGGAGTCTGTGGCTCCGTTTTTTTTATTTTTAATTCAATTATTGTAATAACTCAAAATCAGACTTTAATTTAATGTCTGCTGATGAAGCTCCGATCATTACTTCGAAATCTCCAGGCTCTGCATTCCATTCTAATTTATCATTATAAAAAGAGAGTTTCTCTTTGTCAATTGTAAACTCTATTGTTTTAGATTCTCCCGCGTTCAGTTTTACTTTTTGGAAATCTCTTAGTTCTAAAACTGGTCTTACAACAGAACCAAATTTATCTTTTAGATACAATTGCACAACTTCTTCTCCAGTTACTTTTCCAACATTTGATAATTGAAATGAAACTTTAATCGTTTCGCTGCTTTTTATTTTAGTCGAAGAAAGTTTTAATCCTGAGTAATCAAACTTTGTATAACTTAAGCCATAACCAAAAGGGAATTTAGGTGAATTTTTTAAATCGATATACGAAGAAACATATCCTTTTGAATTTTCATCAGCAGGTGGTCTTCCTGTACTAAAATGATTGTAATAAATTGGCACCTGACCTATTTCTCTCGGGAAAGTCATTGGCAATTTTCCAGACGGATTATAATCTCCAAATAATACGTCGGCAATAGCATTTCCTGCTTCAGTTCCTAACCACCAAGTGTATACAATTGCCGGTGCATTGTCTGCAGTCCAGTTAAAAATCAATGGACGTCCCGCATTTACCAAGACAACAACCGGTTTTCCTGTAGCCTGAATCGCTTTTACTAAATCTTCCTGAACTCCGGGAATATGAAGATCGCTTCGGCTTTTTGCTTCACCACTCATATCATGTCTTTCTCCGATACTCAAAATAACAACATCTGCCTGTTTTGCTGTTGCAACTGCTTCGGCAAAACCATCTTTATTATCTCCTTCAACTTCACAACCTTTTGCGTAAAGCAATTTCGTGTTTTTGCCAACTTTATTTTGTAAACCATCCCATTGCGAAACTACCCATTTGTTATAATCAACATCCGGAAGTTCAACAGACCAAAATCCCATATTGGCTTTGTATTCTTTTACCATTGGTCCGATAAAAGCGATTGTTTTTAAGTTTTTAGAAAGCGGTAATGTATTATTTTCATTTTTTAATAAAACAATACTTTTTTCAGCAACTTCTTTGGCTGCTTTTCTGTTTTCAGGATTGTTTAATACTTTTTCAGCTCTTTTTTCATCTGAATATCGGTATGGATCTTCAAATAATCCTAATTCGAATTTCTTGCGAAGAATACGTTTTACAGCATCATCTATTAAATCAACAGAAACTTTTCCTTCTTTTACAAGTGCTGCCAGATTATAACGATAAGCGTTACTTTCCATGTCCATGTCACTTCCTGCAGTAATTGCAGAATATGCTGCGGCTTTAAGATCTTTAGAATATCCGTGAGCTACCATTTCTCCAATCGATCCCCAGTCTGATACTACAAATCCCTGAAAGTTCCATTTTCCTTTTAAAATATCTCTTTGTAAATGTCCATTTCCGGTTGCAGGAACTCCATTTAAGTCATTAAAGGAATTCATAAATGTTGCTGCTCCGGCATCTAAAGCAGCTTTGAAAGGAGGCAAATAAGTTTCGAAAAGCATTCTTTCGCTCATATCAACTGAGTTATAATCTCTTCCACCAGTTGCTGCTCCATAAGCTGCAAAGTGTTTTACACAGGCCATCACAGAGTTTAGATCTCCTAATTTATTTCCCTGAAAACCTTTTACTCTTGCATAAGCAATTTTAGATCCCAGATAGGTATCTTCTCCGGCACCTTCCATTACTCGTCCCCATCTTGGGTCACGACCAATATCTACCATTGGTGCAAATGTCCAGTGAATTCCGCTTGATGCTGCTTCTGACGCTGCCACTCTCGCTGCCAACTCAATCGCGGGTAAATCCCAGCTTGCTGCTTCTGCCAACGGAATCGGAAAGGTTGTTTTGTATCCGTGAATAACATCCTGACCAAATAACAACGGAATTTTAAGACGCGACTGCATCGCCAGTTCCTGGTATTGTCGGGTATATTTTGTTCCGATAATATTTAACATCGATCCAACCAAACCTGCTTTTATCTCAGATTGTTTGTTTGGATTTATGGTAATCGGTCCTGTTGCCTGATTATCACCTGTATACTGATTAAGCTGTCCTATCTTTTCTTCCAGCGTCATTTTTTTCAATAAATCATTTACTTTTTGATCTATTGTCTGTTGCTGGGCTATCGCAAAAAAGGAAACCATCAACAGGGTCATTGTTGTTATTCTCTTCATAGTATTTAATTGATTTCTATTAAAACAGGTAAATGATCCGATGGATATTTTAAATCTTTTGAATCACTTAGTACTGCATGCTTTTGAACTTTTAATCCATTATTTTTCGAAATAAAAATATAGTCTATTAATAACGTAACCGGCTCATTATGTTTAAATCCATTGAATGTTCCGGCTGGACCAAAAGGTTTTTCTTTAGAAATATCTCTTGTATCGTCCATTACTTTTTTAACTTCTGCAATTTGCGGAGTTTCTGGTTCTGAATTAAAATCTCCCATTAAAAATGCCGGGAAATTTTTAGTATTCAGTTCTTTCATTTTAGAAAGAATAAGCTGTACTCCTTTTACTCTCGCTTCGTTGCCCATATGATCCAGATGCGCATTAAAAACCCAAAATGTTTTTTTAGTTTTTAAATCTGTAAAAAGTCCATAAGTACAAACTCTGTTGCAGGCTGCATCCCAACCTCTTGAAACAGCATTTGGTGTTTCTGACAACCAGAATGTATTGGCTTGGTCTACTTTAAAACGGTCTTTTTTATAATAAATCGCGCAAGCTTCACCGGTTCCATTTTCTTCTCTTCCTATTCCGAATTTGTTATATTCAGATAAAGCTTTCACTATGTCTGTAACCTGATTTGGCAATGCTTCCTGAACTCCAAAAATATCAGGATTGTAAAACTGAATTTGCGATGTAAAATAATCTTTTCGCTTTGGCCATGCATTTTCTCCGTCTGAATCTACATCTAGACGAATATTATAACTCATGATTTTTAAATTTTGAGCATAAAAGGAATGGCTAGCGAAAAGCAGCATCATTACCGAAACAATACAATTTATC
>SEBM01000492.1 GCA_004296145.1 Flavobacterium sp. | reverse complement strand
GTAACAATCTAGTTTCCAATTTGGAATCCAAATATACTACAAACTCAAACGTAATAGTCTTAAAATTATACTAAATTTTTTAAAGTGTATTTTTGTTTTTAAAGTGCTCAATTTAAATATAGTGACAATTTGACATTTTAAAAGATTTGGCAGTACTTTTGCAATCCAATAGAAAGAATAAAAAAATGAAGTTTAAGAATATTTTTAAAAATAAAAGTAATATGACTACGGAAAATACAGAGTTCGATCAGGAATTAGATGACGTAACGTTAGAGAACAATGCCAACGGTGAGCAGTTAATTGTTGAAGAATTAAGTGTTGAAGAGCAATTAGCTCAAGACTTGGCAAAAGAAAAAGATAAGTTTTTGAGATTATTTGCCGAATTTGAAAATTACAAAAAAAGAACTTCAAAAGAGCGTATTGATTTATTTAAAACAGCGAATCAAGAAGTTTTGTTAGCAATGCTTCCTGTTTTAGATGATTTTGACAGAGCTACTGTAGAAATCAACAAATCTGATGATGACAATTTGAAAAAAGGAGTAGAGTTAATTCACGAAAAACTAAAAAGCACTTTGGTTGCTAAAGGTTTAGAGCAAGTTGAAGTAAGAGCGGGTGACGCTTTTAATGCTGATTTTGCTGAAGCAATTACACAAATTCCTGCACCTTCTGACAAATTGAAAGGTAAAATTGTTGATGTGATTGAAAAAGGATACAAATTAGGAGACAAAATTATCCGTTTCCCAAAAGTAGTTATCGGAAACTAAAAAGTGCAAGTAATTGATTCTGAAAGACACTTTTAAAGTTGGAATTTGGAATTTAAAATTTGGAATCTAACCTAATTATGAAAAAAGATTTTTACGAAATACTTGGCATTTCAAAAAGTGCCGATGCTGCCGAAATTAAAAAAGCGTACAGAAAAAGCGCGCTAAAATATCACCCTGATAAAAATCCGGGCGACAAAGAGGCAGAAGAAAACTTTAAATTAGCTGCAGAAGCTTATGAAGTTTTAAGTGATCCTAACAAAAAAGCTAAATACGATCAATACGGACATCAGGCATTTGATGGTTCAGGAGGATTTGGCGGTGGTCACGGCGGTATGAATATGGATGACATTTTCAGCCAGTTTGGTGATATTTTTGGTGGAGGATTTGGCGGTTTCGGTGGAGGCGGAGGCGGTCCTCGTCGCGCTAAAGGAAGTAATCTTAGAATTAAAGTAAAATTGACTTTAGAAGAGATTGCAAATGGAGTAGAGAAAAAAGTAAAAGTAAAACGTAAAGTTCAGGCAAAAGGAGCTACATACAAAACATGTACGACTTGTAACGGTCAGGGACAGGTTATGCGTGTAACAAACACCATTTTAGGAAGAATGCAATCTGCATCTACCTGCCCAACTTGTGGAGGTTCTGGTCAGATTTTAGATAAAAAACCTTCTGAGGCAGATGCACAGGGGATGGTTGTTGAAGACGAAACAGTATCAATCAAAATACCTGCAGGAGTTGTTGATGGAATGCAGCTTAAAGTTTCTAACAAAGGAAACGATGCTCCCGGAAACAGTATTCCTGGTGATTTGATTGTTGCGATCGAAGAACTTGAACATGAATTTTTGAAACGTGAAGGTGAAAATATTCACTTTGATTTATATATCAGTTTTCCTGAAGCAGTTCTTGGAGTTTCTAAAGATATTGATGCTATCAACGGAAAAGTTCGTATTAAACTGGAAGAAGGAATTCAGTCCGGAAAAATATTAAGATTGAAAGGAAAAGGAATTCCGAGCATAAACGGTTACGGAAGCGGAGATTTATTAGTTCATGTAAACGTTTGGACTCCAAAAACATTAAACAAAGAACAAAAGCAGTTTTTTGAAAATGCGTTAAACGACGAACACTTTGTTCCAAGTCCTGAAAAATCAGAAAAATCATTTTTCGAAAAAGTAAAAGATATGTTTTCATAATCGCACTTTTTCTTAAATGTTAAAATAGTTTTAAAAAACCCATTCTAATAGAAATATAGAATGGGTTTTTTGTTGAATAATAAAAAGTTTCGCTTCTAATTATTTACTTTTACACACGCAGACCAAAAAAGGTCAAAATGACGCAGAAATCCTGAAAACAGCATGAGCAACTTACTCGAAGTACATAAAGTCGTAAAACAATACGGTGATTATGTAGCGCTTAACGAAGTTTCACTAAGTGTTCCTAAAGGAAGCATTTACGGACTTTTAGGTCCAAATGGAGCTGGAAAAACTTCTCTTATCAGAATTATAAACCAAATTACACTGCCGGATAGCGGTGAAGTAATTTTGGATGGAGAAAAACTACAACAAAAACATGTGCAAACCATTGGTTATCTTCCGGAAGAAAGAGGTTTGTACAGTACAATGAAAGTAGGCGAACAATGTTTGTATCTGGCACAAATGAAAGGACTTTCTAAAACTGAGGCTAAACAACAGTTGGAATACTGGTTTGACCGTTTAGGAATTCAGGGCTGGTGGAACAAAAAGATTCAGGAACTTTCTAAAGGAATGGCACAGAAAATTCAATTTGTGGTTTGTGTACTTCATAAACCAAAATTGCTGATTTTAGACGAGCCATTTTCTGGTTTTGATCCCGTAAATGCGAACATTATTAAGGATGAAATTTTAGCATTAAAAGAACAAGGCTCAACGATTATATTTTCTACACACCGTATGGAAAGTGTAGAGGAACTTTGTGATCATATTTCTTTAATTCATAAATCGAATAAATTAATCGAAGGAAAAGTTAGTGATGTAAAACGCCAGTTTAGAACGAATAGTTTTGAAGTGGGAATCCTGACAAACAATGTAGAAGGCCTGATGTATGACATTACACAGAAATTTACCGTTTCGCCTGCAAATTTTAAATCTTTAAATGACGATTTAAAATTGAATATTCAAATCGGAAATGCTGCACCAAATGAATTACTCAACATCCTGACACAACGTGGGCAAGTAACTCATTTTGTTGAGAAAATCCCAAGTATAAATGATATTTTTATTCAAACGGTAACGGAGAATAAAGTTTAGATTTCAGTCCCGATAACTATCGGGATAGATTTTAGAGTGAAAAACTAGAATCTAAATAGGAAATCTAAAATCAACAATCTAAAATCTAAAATTATAAATGAGTATCATTTCATTGATTATAAAAAGAGAATTTATTGCCAAAGTCCGCAATAAATCTTTTGTTGTCATGACTTTTTTAAGTCCGTTATTG
>SEBM01000491.1 GCA_004296145.1 Flavobacterium sp. | reverse complement strand
CATCAATTATTAAATCTTTATTTTGTCAAGCCGGAAAAACCTGATTACATAGAAAAAAGGATTGAATACACACAATTAAAAGACATTCATGAATATGTATTGAATGTTGGTTTTTTAATCAGAAAACCTATTAATAATAGTTTTTCAGCATATATACTGGCGAGTGTCGGACCAATGATTACCGATACAGAAACAGAAAGAATGTCTGAAGGATTTGCTTTTTCTGATGTATTGGCAGTTGGTTTTTCTGCAAAAGTCCAACGGTTTCAATTTGACATTCGTCCGAGTGTCAGGCATGTTTCTAATGCCGGTTTAGGGAATTCAAATGCAGGATATAATACCAAAAATATTGAATTAGGTCTTTCTTACTCATTATAAAAAAAATGCCCGATAATTAATATCGGGCATTTTATATTTGTTTTGATTGTAATTATGAAGTCGCTAAAGGGTTCCTTTTGGCTCTGATGATAAAGAAAATACCAATAATTATAAAAGGTATACTTAACCACTGACCGGTTGAAAATAAGCCTAATTCGCTTTCGATACCTCCCTGGCTTTCTTTTACAAACTCTACTATAAATCTTACGACAAATAACAATACAAGAAATAATCCGAATAAATATCCTGATCTAAGTCTTGCATTTGTTTTCCAGTATAAAAAGAACAAAATCGCAAATACAAAAATATAACAGAATCCTTCGTACAATTGAGTAGGATGTTTTGCAGGTACTGTCGCTAATAAATCTGCAAATTTAGGATCTGTAGCAATTGCAGTGTAAGCATCTTTTGGGTTTGGAATATTAGTTGCATTTACTGCTTCGGCTTTACTGAATTTGTCGTGTAAAAAACGAATTCCGAATGCAGAAGTAGTTTCATGACCAATAATTTCAGAATTGAAAAAGTTTCCTAAACGAACAAAAATAGCTCCACTTGCAACAGGAATAACAACTCTGTCTAAAATCCATAATAACGGACGTTTTAGGATCATTTTGCTATAGTAATACATTGCAATAATTATAGCAATGGCAGCACCATGGCTCGCTAATCCCTGAAAACCTGTAAATTCAAATTTTGGTTCAAATTTGAATGGTAAAAAGATTTCTAATAAATGATTTCTGAAATACTCCCAGTCATAAAATAAAACATGTCCTAAACGTGCGCCTACTAAAGTTGCCAAAACAGTCCATACAAATAGAGAATCTAATTTGTCTAAAGGTTCGTTTTCGCGTTCGAAAATCTTTTTCATAATGAACCATCCTAGTCCAAAAGCAATTACGAACATTAAACTATAATAGCGAATCATAAAAAATCCTAAATTAATTCCTTCAGAAGGATTCCAAATGATATTTAAGGCGTGTGTCATATGTTAATTTTTTTGTTTGTTGTAAAAATAAATATTTAAAACAGAGTAAATCTTTATTTAAAGTTAATGTTTATGCGAACATTTCTTTTCCGGAACAGGATCGTAACCCGTTCTTCCCCAAGGATGGCAACTGAAAATGCGTTTCATTCCTAAATAACCTCCATAAAACAATCCATGCATTTGCAAAGCCTGAATCATATAAGTTGAACATGTTGGTTCAAACCTGCAACTCGCCGGTGTAAAAGGAGAAATCGCAGTCTGATAAAAGCGTACTAATAAAACAAATGGAGTTATTAATTTCATGGTTATCAGAAAATGAATTTTATATTGAAAAACTGGTGCCTTCTTTACCGTCTTTTAACTGAATGCCTAAACCAATCAACTGATCACGAATCTGGTCAGAAAGCGCAAAATTTTTGTCAGCTCTGGCCTGATTTCTCATTCCGATTAACATGTTTACAACACCTTCTAATTTATCGTTGTTGCTGTCTGCGGCCTTTTCGTCACTTAGACCTAAAACATCAAAAACAAATGCGTTGATTGCAGTTGTAAATGTTTTTAAATCATCAGCAGAAATAGTTTCTTTTCCTTCTTTTAATAAATTAATAAAACGTACGGCTTCAAACAACTGTGCAATTAAAATTGGCGTATTAAAATCATCGTTCATGGCATCGTAGCACAATTGTTTCCATGATGCAAAATCAATAGAACTTGAGTTGCCCGCAGTTATGTTTGGCAGAGATTCAACAGCTTCCATTAATCTTTTGTATCCTTTTTCTGCAGCTACAATAGCATCATCAGAAAAATCCAAAATACTTCTGTAATGCGCCTGTAACATAAAGAAACGGGTTACTGAAGCAGAAAAAGCTTTACTTAGAATGTTGTTATCTCCGCTTAAAATTTCGCCTGGTAAAATATTATTACCGGTTGATTTTGCCATTTTCTTACCGTTTAAAGTAAGCATATTAGCATGCATCCAGTAATTTACCGGCGACTGACCAGTGCAAGCTTCGTTTTGAGCGATTTCGCATTCGTGGTGGGGGAATTTCAAATCCATTCCACCTCCGTGAATGTCAAAATGATTACCAAGATATTTGGTACTCATTGCTGTACACTCAAGATGCCATCCAGGGAAACCATCGCTCCAAGGAGAAGGCCATCTCATGATATGTTCTGGTTCTGCTTTTTTCCAAAGTGCAAAATCCTGCGGATTTCTTTTGTCAGACTGCCCATCAAGATCACGGGTATTGGCAAGCATATCTTCAATATTTCTTCCGCTTAAAACGCCGTAATTGTTGGTTTCGTTATATTTTACTACATCAAAATAAACCGAACCGTTGGCCTCATAACCAATTCCGGTATCAATAATTTTTTTGATGATTTCAATTTGTTCAATAATGTGCCCGGTTGCAGTTGGCTCAATACTTGGCGGCAGAAAGTTGAAAGACTTTAAAATATCATGAAAATCCACCGTATAGCGCTGCACAACCTCCATTGGTTCTAATTGCTCCAAACGTGCTTTTTTAGCAATTTTATCTTCACCTTCATCAACATCGTCTACAATGTGACCAACGTCAGTAATGTTTCTTACGTAGCGCACTTTATAATCCAGATGCAGAAAATACCTGAAAATAACGTCAAAAGACATAAAAGTTCTTACATTTCCTAAATGTACATTACTGTAAACCGTAGGTCCGCAAACATACATTCCAACATTTCCTTCATGAATAGGGTTGAAATTTTCTTTTTCACCCGAAAGTGAGTTGTATATCTTTAGCGATTGTGATGTATATAAAGGCATAATATATTTATTGAGACGTTTCAATTTCAGGAATTGAATTTCGGAGAAGGTGGAGAAAAACCACACGTAG
>SEBM01000490.1 GCA_004296145.1 Flavobacterium sp. | reverse complement strand
CCCCAGGACAATCCAACTCCAAACCCGCAAAGGATTAAATCCTGAGTTGCATTTGTCAGATTGTTTTTTAATTCTGCAACAATTGTTAATGGAATTGTTGTTGACGATGTGTTTCCAAATTCTTTTAATGAATAAGGAACTTTTTCTACAGGCAGTTTTAATTTTTTGACAATCATTTTGTTCATCATCAAATTGGCCTGATGAAATACAAAGTGATTTATTGTTTCTTTATCGATTTCAAATTTTTCGATAAGTTTATTTACCGTTTTTGGAGCTTGTGAAATTCCGAAACTAAAGACATCCATTCCGTCAAGAATTAGCTGACATGCATTTCTTTCAATTCCCGGCGAAATAGTCTGATAGATTAAAGAATCAGCATTTATTCTGTTTCTGGAACCTCCGTCATTTATCATTATCGTTTTGTAACCTGAACCATCAGTACCAAGATCAAAAAGTAAATCTTCTGCATTTTCATCAAATTCAAATGCCGTAGCACTACCACCGTCTCCAAAAAGCGGGACGGTACTTTTATCTGTTTTTGAGAGCAATTTACTGCTTGTATCTCCTGCCAAAAGCAATCCTTTTTTTAATCCGGTTGCTTTCATCATTCCTGCAATTATTGACATTCCGTAAACATATCCGGAACATCCTAAAGGCACGTCAAAGGCAATACAATTGGTTGATAATCCTAATCTGTCCTGAAGTATAGCTGCAGAAACAGGTAAAATATAATCGGCAGTCTGAGAAACAAAAACCAGGATTTCTATTTCTTCTTTTTGCCAATTAAGATCTTTAATTAATTTTTCAGCAGCTTCGCAACATAAATCTGAAGTACAAATTTCCTGAGTTGCAATACGTCTTTCTTCAACTCCAGTCGCCTCAACAAACTTTTGTATTTCTTCTTGTGTTAATATATCTAAATCAATATTGCGCTCCGTATTTTTTGGAACGCAACACGATATACCTTTTATTGCAATATTATTTACTGAAAAAGTAGCCATTTAAATTACCCTTTATTTTTTATAATTTCGAAAATATCGTTTAACGAATTTGAAGTTTTAATATCATCTCCAGTTAATTTCACTGAGTATTCTTCATCTGCCATTGCGATTAATGATAAAGCTGTCAATGAATCCCACTCATCCAAATCTCTAAAAACAGTTTCTTGTTTAATTAATGTTGCATCTGTATCGTCTAAAAGATCTGCAAAATTTTGCAAAAAAGTGTTGATTTCCATAGTATTCTAAAATTTATTTTGGGTTTATTATGTATTTATTTTTCTATTTTACTCTTGCAAAGCTATTTCTTTTACGCTCTGAAAGCCGTTCATAAAGAATTGTTTTTCAGAGAATCAGGAATAATCTATAATTGCTATATTTTTTATAATTCCAGCTTATGCTGATAAATCAGCTTTCTTTTGCTATTTTTACCCCACAAATATAACAATAGTTTATCCTTTAAGGTAAATTAAACCTATTAAATCCATAATTAAATGATTCCGGTAACCAAAACCTTCTTACCTCCGCAGGAAGAATATAATTCTTATGTAAAACGCGCGTGGGACAAAGTATGGCTCACCAATCGTGGTGAACTAACATTAGAACTGGAAGATAAACTTAAAAATTATCTTAATGTTCAGCATATTACGGTTACTAATAACGGTACAATGCCTATACAAATTGCATTAAAATTATTTGGCAAAGGCGGAGAAATAATTACAACTCCTTTTTCGTATGTAGCCACTTCAGCTGCTATTGTATGGGAAAACTGTACTCCTGTTTTTGTAGACATAAACCCGGAATACCTTACTATAGACGAAACTAAAATTGAGGCTGCTATAACTTCAAAAACAACTGCTATTCTGGCAACTCATGTTTTTGGAAATCCTTGTCATATTGAAGCTATCGAAAGTATTGCAAAAAAGCACAATCTGAAAGTTATTTATGATGCAGCGCATTGTTTTGGCGTAAAATACAATAATAAATCTGTCTTTAATTTTGGAGACGTAAGCACCTGCAGCTTTCACGCAACAAAATTGTTTCATACAGGAGAAGGAGGTGCTATGTTTTGCAAAGATGAAAAAATACAGCACGAACTATACTACAGTCATAATTTTGGACATGACGGACCGGAAGCATTTCATGGTCTGGGAGTCAATGCTAAAATTTCTGAATTGCAATCGGCAATGGGATTAGCGGTTTTTCCATATATAAATCATATTATTTCTGAAAGAAAAAAAGTAACTGATTTCTACAACAACAATCTTGATTTTAAAAATCTAAAAAGTATAAAAATCAGAGAAAACACGGAATGGAATTACAGTTATTATCCTTTAATTTTTGATTCAGAAACAACATTATTAAAAGTACAGGAAGCGCTTAATAAAGAAAACATTTTTCCAAGACGTTATTTTTATCCTTCTTTGAATACTATCGAATATATTAACGGAGATAAGATGCCGATTTCGGAATCTATTGCTTCACGAATAGTCTGCCTACCTTTATATGTAGACCTTTCTGAAATTGATTTGGAAAAAATTACACATATTATAAACAAATTAACAGCTTAATGATTTTAAATAATTATCAAGTTTTTAGATAAAATTTTCAATTATGAGTCAGGACATAAACACAGAAGTTCATAACGCCTACGAAGTTATTAAAGATGGCGGAATCATTCTTTACCCAACAGATACTGTTTGGGGAATTGGTTGCGATGCTACAAATCCGGAAGCCGTTGCAAAAATATATGCGTTAAAACAACGTGCCGAAACACAAAGCATGATTGTTTTAATGAATGGCGAAAAGATGATGTACAATGTATTTAAAAACATTCCGGAAGTTGCCTGGCAAATTATGGATCTTTCTGAAAAGCCAACAACTTTAATTCTGGATGACGCCAGAAATGTGGCACATAATATTATTGCCGCTGACAAATCGCTCGGAATAAGATTGGTAAAGGAACCTTTCTGTTTTAAATTAATGGAAAGAATGAAAAAACCATTGGTTTCTACTTCTGCCAATATTTCAGGACAGCCAACGCCAATTGCTTTTAAAGACATTAATCCGGAAATTATAAACGGTGTAGATTATGTTGTAAAACTTAATCAGGATAAAATCGCCGGAAAACCTTCAACTATAATCAAATTAACAAATGATTCGCAAGTTAAAGTAATCAGGAAGTGATTAGATTTTAGATTTTAGATTTTAGATTTTAGATTTTAGATTTTAGATTTTAGAT
>SEBM01000489.1 GCA_004296145.1 Flavobacterium sp. | reverse complement strand
GTACTCCCATTTCATTTCATTTTCAAACTTTTTTTCTAAATCAATTCTTCCCGAAAAAACATCAACATTAAATTTCTGATCGCGGTTTTGCGACAATTCAAATTCAGTTTCATTAAAATTATTTTCAACCAGACTCCATAAATGCTGGTTATAATTTGAACCCTGAAAACCAACAAAAAGCTGTGTATTAATTGCTTTTAACTTTTTAGAATAATTTACAAATGAATTGATAAAATTCTTATCACTCGAATTGTCACTTATTGTAAAAACATGATTTTCATCATTTTGATTTTTGTTGAAAGTAAAAGTATTGATTCCGAAAGTATCTTTTTGCAATTTACCGTTAACGTTAACTGAGAAATAATCCTCATCATTAGTTTTATAAAATAAGCCTCCGCCAAAAATGTATTTATTTCTTTTTGTATTGGCCGTTACATCATAATCAGAAACAATTGAAGCCTGCGGAATCTGATACGCAATACTGTGATTTTCCCACGGATTCAATTTGTTGTAATTAAAATTGGCTTTCCATTCAAGTTTGTTTTTCTTAAAACTGGAATTAAATCCGAGGTAATTGTTATAATGTTTTTTAAACGAAGCGGTTTCAGAAATTTCAGTTTTAAAACTGTCTTTTTTACTTATTTTTCTTGTGATTAAAATGACAGCGCGGCCTTCAGCTTCATATTTTGAAGATGGATTTTGAATGATTTCTATTGTTTTGATATCGCTAACAGACAAAGCGTTCAGATCGTTCATTCCAACCTTTTGATTGTCAATATAAATTAACGGATTTCCTTTTCCAACAATCGAAATACTTTCACGATCCGGACTAATCTGTACCAAAGGAAGTTTTGACAGCAAATCAACCGGATTCGGAACCGTATTGTAAATTGAATTCGCAACGTCAACTTTTATATTTCCGTTAGAATTGGTAAAAGTTTTTTTGTTCTGATTGATGACAACTTCTTTTAATTCATTAGAAATAGAATCTTTTGGTTTTACATTTTGTGCTTTTGCCAGCAGCGAAAACAAAAACAAATAAAGAATGATGAAGATTTTGAGAGGCATATAAAGTTATTTTTTAAAATGTTTTTGGTTATGAATGCAAAAATGAACCTAAAAGCTGTTTTTGAAAGTTAATTGGAGGTTAACGCGGAGTTAATCCCTTTTTTGTGTTGCAAAAACATTATTTTTGGACTGTATTTTAGATTTGTATGAAACAAAGAATCAATTTATTAATCGCTTTTTCGGTTGTTGCACTTATTGTGCTGACAACGGTGCAATGCTATTTGGTAAAAACTACTTATGATTATAAAGTAGCGCAGTTTCATACACAGATAAAAAATGAAATTGCCCAGATTTCAAACAATTACAACGATATTGATTCGGTTTTGGTTTCTAAAAAAGAAGCGTTGTATAAAAAAATGTCCGAAGGTTATCTTAAAGGAAAAAGTACCCGATTGGATTTGAAAAATGGTGTTTTGAATAACGAATATCAAAGCGCTATAACACAGCAAATTCAACGAAAGTTTGAAAGGGATTTACCAAACTTTAAAATCAATTTTGCGATTGTTCTCAACAAATTCATACTGTATAAAAACACAAGAAAAAGAGATACTATTTTTTCTGAAAAACCTTTAATTCAGAATAAATTATACGGTGATTTAATTTCTCTAAATCACGCATTTCTCGTTCGAAATTATGTCGGAACCACAAACGGAATTTTTGAAAATCAGGATTATAAATTACTGACAGAAGATTCTATGTATGTTTCTGTTATCGATTGGGAAATGATTATTTTGAGAAGAATGACATTCATTTTGATTCTTTCTTTATTATCAATTCTTACGCTTATTACGCTTTTTGTAATTGCAATTAAAGCTTTGATTAAACAAAAAAAAGTCAGCGATGTAAAAACTGATTTCATTAATAATATCACACACGAACTCAAAACGCCTTTGGCAACTTTGGGAATTTCTACAAAAATTCTGGAGCAGAAACATATCCGTGACAACGATGAAAATTTTAATGCTATTCTAAATACGATTTCGAGGCAAAACAACCGTTTGCAAAGTTTAATCGATCAGGTTTTGGCGAATTCGCTGGCAGAAAATGAGATTGAACTTCAAAAAGAAAAAATAAATACAGAAGATTTTCTGCTTTCTATTATTGAGGATTTTAAAATTGGTTATCCAAAAATCAATATTCAAACTGATTTTGAAACCCAAAAAACGGTTTTGGTTTTGGATAAATTTCACCTGACAACGGCTATTTTGAATGTTTTGGAAAATGCTGTAAAATACGGTTCGAGTAACATTTCTGTAAAAACCAGAAATCATCAGAATGAGTTTTCGATTAGTATTGCAGATGACGGAATCGGAATTTCGAAAACCAAACAAGCTTTGCTTTTTGAGAAATTTTACAGGGTGGAACAAGGCAATTTACACAATGTAAAAGGTCTTGGATTAGGTCTGTATTATGTGGATCAGATTATAAAAGCGCATCAGGGTTCTGTTGCCGTAATGAGCGATTTGGGCAAAGGTGCCGTATTTACATTTATGTTTAAAGTTTAAATTATCTTTCATTGAAAAAATTACTTTTAGCCGAAGACGATTTTGATTTTGCTGCGATTCTAAAACAATATTTAGAACTGCATCAATATGAAGTAACCTGGGCAGAAAACGGCGAAATAGCTTTAGAATATTTTAAAAACCAAACTTTTGACATTTGTGTTTTTGATGTCATGATGCCCAAACTGGACGGATTTTCACTGGCCGAAAAAATAATTACAATCAATCCCGAAACTCCGTTTATTTTCCTGACGGCAAGAAAGTTAAAGGAAGACAAAATTATTGGTTTAAAACTTGGTGCAGACGATTATATTGCAAAACCTTTTGAAGTAGACGAACTAGTTTTGCGTTTGCAGAATATATTAAAGAGAATTGAGCAAAAAAGAAGTCTTAACGGAATCAATAAAATTGAAATTGGTTCGTATATTTTTGACAACGAACGTTTAACTCTCAGTCACCCAAATCATAGCCAGCAGCTTACAGAAAAAGAAGCTTCTCTTATTGAATATTTATATCTGAACCATAACCAATTATTAAAAAGAGAACAAATTTTAATGTCTGTCTGGAAAAATGACGATTATTTCTCCGGACGAAGCATGGATGTTTTTATAAGCAGACTTAGAAAGTATTTTAATTCTGATCCAAAAATCAGTATTGAAAGTATTCGGAATATTGGTAT
>SEBM01000488.1 GCA_004296145.1 Flavobacterium sp. | reverse complement strand
AAATATGAAATACAATTTAGTTGTTCAAAATTTAGTTTCTTAATATTATTTCCATTCATCATTACCTTGTTAAAGGAGCAATTATTTATATGAAATTCATCGATATTATTTAATCTGAAATCGAAATTAGGTGTCAAATCATTTAAGTCGTGAAGTACTAATGAATTGATTGTGTTATGTTTATTTGGACTTCCAGTGATAGAAATTGATTTTATCTCTGATGTTGTAATATGAAAACTTTTAGATGTAATCTCAACGTCCCTAAATTCAACTGTATGTAGTTGGCAGTCTTTTATATACAAATCATTTGATACAGAACAGTCTACAAACTGAATTGATTGATACTCGTTGTCATTTTTTTGATTTATATAAAAATCTAATCTCTCACCCGTAAGCATGCAGTTGTTAAAATAAAAAGACTGCCATCTCAGATCAAAACTGAGTGGTTCTTCAAGATCTATATGCAGATTTTCAATCCTTAAAGTTTCAGGCTCAAAATTCTCAAGTAGAGATTTAAATTCTTTATAATTGATTAACTTCATTGTTTATTTAGATTTCAAATTACCTGTGGACTTAATTATCGTTTTTTAAGATTACCTACTATTTGAATTTTTCGATATTTTCAGACTTTGAAACAGTTTGAGCTTTTCCTTTGACCATAGTTTCTGTAATGTAGATCAATTGTCCTTTTTTGTGTGTAAAATAGTCAGACTGCAATAATCTAAAATACCCTTTTCTAAAATGCGGAATTTTTGAAATTTGAGGTTTACTTTCCTCAAAAATAGCTTGAGACATTTTAAAAATCACATTATTATCTGATCTATCTTCACCCCTTGGAAATGAAATTTTGGGAACACCTTCTTTTACACATTCAGGAAAACATTTCATATATGCAATCGTGTTGATAGCAAGTCTAAACATTTTAGACAGCGTAATAGATTGTATATCCTGTCTTTTATTTAAGTCAGTGTAAAACTTGTCTGACAAAACACCATTATCTTTGCCATGCGAAAAATATAATTCTAAAGTATTATTTTCGAATAAGGTCAAGGCAAAAGCATAACCGTTTTTTTCATTGGGAATATGTAATCCAAAAGAATAATAAACGCAATTTGCGTTTCCTTTTGTTTTAGTATAAGCAATTTGTTTCTGTTCTCCATTATCATAGAGATACTTTCTTATTCCGTCTATGTCCGATAGGTTAGTGTTCTCAAGAAAATCCTGTAAATATTTTTCTAAAAAGAAAATATGGAGTAGATCTCCTTTCGAATCTTGTGACCATAATTCTAAGCCAGTTATTAATAAATCCCTTTTTTCAAGGCTTTCATCTGGTAAAAGAGGAGAGTATAAAATATTGTGTCTCAATAATGAGAAAATAATATCATCCGAAAATTCCGGAGTAATTTTTTTTTGATTTTTGTAGAGTTCGTCCCAATAAAATCTTAATGGGGAACTGTAGCCTATTTTTTTTCCTTTGTTCATGTTTTAGCTTGATAATCGTTTGTGAGACTTTTAAGAGGGAATTTATAGTGAAAATCTTTCATAAGTAATGTTTGTCAAATTTACACATCACTCTATCTGCCTCTCAAATTTTCAAGTTTTTTTCGGCAGGAATTATGTTTAACACTTGTGATAGAAATTGAAAATCAAAACTACCGCTTTCTACGAACTTAGTCAGAATATCACCAATTAGAGAAGTCTAAAAACCTCTTTATTAAAATGTTTTTTGTTTGTATTCGTTTACCATCACGTTATTTTTACAGTAAAGGTAATAATCAAATTTACGCATTGAGTAAACTTAAATCATTAACAAGTGCACAAATACTTTTAAATTATATGCCATATGTATATAATTTTGATTCTTTGATTGTTGCTCATTCAATAATTTCTATTTCATTATTAGCAAACCAATCTAATTCTAACATATTAGTTTTTAGCTGCTCTGTATCATTCGTATAAGCAACAATTGCTAAACTCTCTTTTGCTCTACTGCATGCCACATAGAAAAGTCGAGATGTACGTTCTACTCCGGTTTCCTTTCCTTCTGCAATATTTTCGTTATCACCTTTTGTGAGTTCCTTTACACCAAATAGTTTATCATAACTAAACATAAAACCTTTAGATTCTTCATCATCAATTATTACCATCACTCTATCAAATTCTAATCCTTTAACCCCTTGATGAGTTCCAAAATTTGATATATCAGAAATGTAATTGTCATAATTAATTATTTCCCGAAAATCAGACTCTAAAGCTATATCCCATGCTAACAATACTTCGTCATCATCATCTTTTTCCTCTTCTTCGCCTAAGCTTTTTGTCCTTTCAATAGATATTTTTAATTCATTTGGAATGTTGAATATTCCTGTATTGTTAACCTCAATGATTATATCCTTCAAATTTGGTCGCTTATCATCTTTCCATAGCATTAACAAACTTTCGACACTAGCTTTAGCGTGATTTAAAATTGCTTTGGTATCTGTTCCTTCAATGATATTTTTTTTATCAAATACTGGCGAATTTTGTTTTATAATATTTGATACTTCGAATTTATTACCTGCGATATTAGCTCTGTATAATGATAATATCGTTTTTCTAAAAAAATTGACAGAAGATAAAGTTCCATCTAACAAACCTTGTTTTAACCTGTCAACTTTATACAGTGGATTAAAAAAATTTTCAAATCCCATTCTGATTGCTGCCATGTGATGTTCCAGAGTCAGCATCTTTACAGAGATATTTTTATTATCTTTAGGAATTGATCTGTCGATCCATTTATCATCTCCCGTAATTATGGCCATTTTATTCTTGATTGACTCTTCAGTAGATAATTTGTCTTCTCCGCGACGGACTATAAACATTTTTATAAATCCGCCCGAGTTTTCAATCCTTGCCAACTGTTGCTGACCATCAATATCTTTTCTAATTTTATTGTTTAGCTCAATAATTCTAGATTTTGATCGATGGTTCATTTTCTTTACTGGTGTCAACCAATCATCAGGAAGATCTTGACCGAGTTCTTCTTTACCATCACTGTAAATTCGTTGCATAGTATCACCAAGTAATCCTAATGAAAAAGAATCTTTATAATCTGATTGAACCTTAAACAAAGCTTCGATTAAATCTTTTTTTGTGTCTTGACTTTCATCAATTAAAATAATCGGATATTTATTTATCAATATTTTCTTGAATAAATCCTTTGCATCTAAAAAATGACATGCAATTGATATAACTTGAGAGTGATTTAATGATGCCTTAGTA
>SEBM01000036.1 GCA_004296145.1 Flavobacterium sp. | reverse complement strand
TAGATTTTCTGCGATTCGAACTTGAAACACAGAAAACCTAAAACAAAAATAAACAATTCGAGTCTTCAAATTCCAACAACTTGAAACCTGAAACTTGAAATAAAATAAACAAAACAATGATAGACATTTCTCAAAAAGAAGTATGGTTTGTAGTAGGAAGCCAGGAATTATACGGTGAAGAAACACTAAGAAAAGTAGCAGAACATTCGCAGATTATTGCAAAAGGATTAGACGCTTCGTCTTCAATTCCGGTAAAAGTAGTTTATAAAGATGTGGTAAAATCGCCTTCGCAGATTTTAGATGTTTGTTTAGCGGCAAACTCGGCTAAAAACTGTATAGGAATTATTGCTTGGATGCATACTTTTTCGCCAGCAAAAATGTGGATTGGCGGATTAAATATCCTTAAAAAACCATTATGTCATTTACATACACAATATAATGCTGAAATTCCGTGGGGAAGCATCGACATGGATTTCATGAACTTGAACCAATCAGCTCACGGAGATCGTGAATTCGGTTTCATCATGTCAAGATTGCGTAAAAAACGTAAAGTTGTGGTTGGACACTGGGAAGATCAGAGAGTTCAAAAACAATTAGGAATCTGGTCAAGAGTCGTTTTAGGTTGGGATGAACTTCAAAACTTAAAAGTTGCTCGTATTGGAGACAATATGCGTGAAGTTGCCGTTACAGAAGGCGATAAAGTTGAGGCACAAATCCGTTTCGGAATGTCAGTAAACGGATACGATTCTTCAGACGTTACCAAACATATTGAGAAAGTAACAGACCAACAATTAAACGATTTATTGGCAGTTTATGCTTCTTCTTATAATTTGACTGATTCTTTAAAAGAAGGCGGTGCGCAAAGAAGTTCATTAGTAGAAGCAGCAAAAATCGAATTAGGATTAAGAGCTTTTCTTGAAGAAGGAGGATTCGGTGCTTTTACAGATACATTTGAAAACCTTGGCGTTTGGAAACAATTACCAGGAATCGCTACACAAAGATTAATGGCCGACGGTTATGGTTTTGGTGGCGAAGGAGACTGGAAAACCGCTGCAATGGTTAGAGCTTTAAAAGTAATGTGTATTGGTTTAGAAGGCGGAACTTCTTTCATGGAAGATTACACCTACCATTTCACACCACAAAAATCATACGTTTTAGGTTCTCACATGTTAGAAATTTGTCCATCAATTGCTGACGGAAAACCTTCTTGTGAAGTACATCCATTAGGAATTGGAGGAAAAGAAGATCCGGCTCGTTTGGTATTCAACTCGCCTGCAGGTGACGCAATCAACGTTTCTTTGGTTGATATGGGAACTCGTTTCCGTTTAATCGTGAACGAAGTTACAGCTGTTAAACCAATGGCTGAATTGCCAAAATTACCAGTTGCACGTGTACTTTGGGATTGTAAACCAAATTTAGAGGTAGCAGCGACAGCTTGGATTTTAGCGGGAGGAGCGCATCATACCGTTTACAGCCAGTCAATCACAACTGAATATATGGAAGATTTTGCAGACATTGCAGGAATCGAATTATTGGTTATTGATGAAAGAACTACAGTAAGAGACTTTAAGGATAAAATCAATGCCAATGAAGCTTATTTCCATTTGTTTCAACATGGATTGTAATCTGAGATTCTAAGTTGCTAAGGTTCTAAGTTTTTGTTACTTTTAGCTTCTAACATCTAACTTTTTACTAAAAAATAAAAATATCATTTATGAAAGGATTAAAACGTTACGTTTTCGGGATTACGCTTTTAGGTTTGGCGACGCTTTCGGTTCAGTGTAAAAGCGATAAAAAAGCAGATACAGAAAAAACTGCAACTGCTGATGCAAAAGCTTTGGTTACCATCGATAAATCAGAATATGGAACTACTGCCAAAGGAGAAAAAGTCGAGAGCTATAAACTGAAAAACCAAAACGGGATGGAAGTTGACATCATCACTTTTGGAGGCAGAATTACAGACTTGAAAGTACCAAACAAAGAAGGTGTTTCTGAAAATGTAGTAATCGGTTTTAATTCTTTGGCTCAATACGAAAAAGAAAATCCGTTTTTTGGAGCTTTAATCGGAAGATACGGAAACCGAATTGCAAAAGGAAAATTTTCGCTTGACGGAAAAGATTATCACTTAGCCATCAACAACGCTCCAAATGCTTTGCACGGCGGTCCGCAAGGATATTTTAACGTAGTTTGGAAAGCAGATGAGGTAAAATCTGGTGATACTGCTACATTGAAATTATCGTATTTAAGTAAAGATATGGAAGAAGGATATCCTGGAAATCTTCAGGTTTTTGTAACTTATACTTTGACAAATGATAATGAATTGGAAGTTTTGTATGAAGCTTCGACAGATAAGAAAACGGTTGTGAATTTAACGCAGCATTCTTACTTCAATTTATCTGGAGACTTCACCAAAACAATCTTAGATCACGAATTGACTTTAAATGCAGATAAATTGGTTCCAGTTGATGCAACTTTAATTCCGACAGGAAAATTAGATGATGTTGCGAATACGCCTTTCGATTTCAGAAAACCAAAATTAATCGGAAAAGATATCGAAGTTAAAAACGAGCAGTTAGAAAGAGGTAAAGGTTACGATCACTGCTGGGTTTTAAACAATACTGAAAAAGGAAAAACAATCATCGCAAAAGTATATCACGCAGCCAGCGGAAGGGTTCTGGAAATGACCACAGACGAACCTGGAATTCAGTTCTATTCTGGAAATTTCCTTGACGGAACTTTACCAATGCCAAAAGGCGGAACATATGCACACAGAACTGGACTTTGTTTAGAAACAGAACATTACCCGGATTCTCCAAACCAGAAAAATTTCCCAACAACGGTTTTAAATCCAGGAGAAAACTATAAAACGAAAACTACTTTTAAGTTTTCTGTTCAAAAATAAATTCTGTTAGAACTTTGTTTAGTTAGTTCTAATTCTCTGAAGAAACCTCGAAAGTAGAAATGCTTTCGAGGTTTTTTGTTTTAAGATTATTTAATTTTAAAGAAAATTTTTTTCAATCCGATTTATGTCATTTGATTCTTATATTTGGAGTTAATAACCAAACCTAAAATTTAGAAGAGAGGCCAAAAAATACTTAAATGAGAATAACTATAAATCAAAAAAACAAATTTAATACAGCAATTTTGTTTTTATTTTTTCTACTTTTTCAATACACAAATGCGCAAATAACATTGACTAACAATGTAGGGACCACACTTGTTAAGACTGATATGTTGGGCTGTGATGACAGTGAGGGATGGACAAGATTATTTAAAATGTCAGATTTTGGAATAAAAGCAAATGAACAATTTATTATTAAGTCAGGGCAAATTGGAATCGTTAAATCGAATATTAAGACAGAATTGTATGTAACAGTTCATAGTGTTGATGTAGATTATCCAGAATTTATAAATACGCCCTATCACACAAAGATATTAGGAACCGGTAGTCTCGGAAAAAGTCCAATTGTTACTGGCGCACCCCAAATTGTTCAAGCAGAATTTGATGCACCAATAATTGTTCCTGCGGGGATTGATAAGATTTTGGTAACAGTATCAAAATTTAAAGACTTTTATGATCCGGCCTCTGCAGAAATCCTTATTGCAGGAACAGAATTAGATAAAGGAGAATCCATATATTCTGGTTGCGGTAATCCATATGGTATGATTTCTACAAAAAATTTACCAGTTCCTGTTCTAAATGCCAATTTTTTTATTACTCTAACTGGAGATGTTTTTAATGTAAAAGCTTCAGGACCAATAACTAGGCTGTCGCATAATATTTGTGATGATGTTATAGAAACGGGTATTCATTCTTGCTGGGGAAGTGGGATATTTTGGGCAAGAGACTTTACTTTAAAAGATTTCGGTATATCGAACAATGAAGAGTTTGTAATTAATTCTGGACAAGTAGGAATTAATGGTGCAGACTGGGGTGTAGAATTAACCTTTAATATTTATAAAATAGACAATAATTTTCCTGCTTCATTCTCGACAGCAGATTTAATAGGAAGTAGTCAAACGTTGAGTGTTCCCTATGTAGGCAGTACTAGGGATTCTCGGGTTATACAAATAGACTTTAATACACCAATAGTTATTCCTGCAGGTGTCGAGAGAATATTAGTAGAAGTTTATAAAGGACTTGTACCCAATTCACAAGGAGTAGCATTTATATCTGGTTCAGCGCAAGATAACGGTGATTCATGGCAACGAGTATGTACAAATGTTGTAGGTTATCCAACATTTGGTTATGATGAATATGTTAATACCGCTGCATTTGGAAAACCGGATGCCAATTTCTACATCAATGTAACAGGAAATGTAAAGAATATTTCGAATCATTTTGAAATGAATTTTTCAAATATATGTTCAGAATTTTTAAAAGAATTTAGTGTCGATGACCAGTCAAAAGTAGCTTCCATAGAATGGAATTTTGGAGATCCCGCTTCCGGAGTAAATAACATATCTACAAATTTGTCACCTTTTCACGATTTTTCGGTAGATGGTAAGTATACCGTTACTGCCAAGGTTACCGGAAAAGATGGAACTATTGAGTTGTTGTCGGAAACAATAGATGCGAAAGAACCTCCAAAAGCTTACGGAATTAATGATGTTTTTGCCTGTGAAAGCGTTGCAGGTAAGGGTATTTCAAACGCATTCGATGTTTCAGCGATTACACAGCAAGTTTTAGGAGGACAAACCGATAAAGTCGTGACATTTATAGATGGCAAAGGAAACAAATATACATCATTGCCAAGTCCTTTTACCAATAGCATTAAAGACAGGGAAACGATAACTGCGAGAGTAAGTCATAAAGATAATTTGTGTTGCTATTCTGAAACCACTTTTGATTTAATTGTAAACCCATTACCAAATTTATCTTTAATAGTCGATTTAATTGTTTGTGATAATGGAAATGGCTTTGCGCAGTTTGATTTAAAACCGATAGAAACAACAATTTTAGGAAGTTCGACTAACTTAAATGTTGAATTTTATCATCAAAACGGACAGAAGATACAAGGTTCATTAAATGCAATCACGAATTTAATTTCCAAGGAAGAAATCGTAAAAGTAAGAGTAACCAATACGAATACAAATTGTTTTAATGAAGCAACATTTAAGCTAATAGTAAGTCCGGTACCTATTGCGAATTCCTTGCAAGAATTAACAGGCTGTGATGATAATAATGACGGGATTTCAGAATATTTTGACACTTCGAGTGTTGAATCTGTTGTTTTAAGAAATCAACAAGGAATGAAAGTTTCTTATTTTGATGCCAACGGAATTCAGTTAGCAGCGCCTTTGTCTAACCCATTTACAAATACCATTAAAAACAAAGAAACAATAACGGTTAGAGTAACAAATAATTTGACAAATTGTTATGCAGAAACGGCATTAATTCTAAAAACATCTTCGCAGCCGCAGATTAACAAACCGGCCAATAAATATGCATGTGATGAAGGAAATGGATATGGTGATTTTGATCTGGCCAATATAGAAACAGAAATAATTGGCAATCAAACAGGATTGAAAATAATGTATTTTGATAGTAATGGAAATAATTTGCCTCGTCCCTTACCAATATTATTTCGAAATACTCAAACAAAATCACAAACCATAAAAGTAAAAGTTGAAAACGAAGCGAACAATCTTTGTTATTCAGAAACAGATTTTAACTTGATTGTAAATGACCTGCCAAGTGTAAAGCTTGAAAAGTTCTATTTTCTATGCAATTTAGAACCTTCATTATATGTAAATGTTGCAAGTGATTTGGATAGTTATACTTGGAAATTTGAAGGAAACGATATTGTGTCAAATACTTATGAAGCTAATTTAGTAAATGCAGGAAGGTATACGCTTGTAGTAGGAAAAATTGAAAATAATATTTACTGTGAAAATAATTTCGAATTTGAATTAATTCGATCTGTTCTTCCAGCTATAAAAGAAGTTAAATATAAAGAATTGTCAGATAATAATTTTATTGAAATTATTCCAACATTTAATGGGAATTTGGAATATTCCATAGACGGTATAAATTATCAGGATAGTAATTATTTTTCTAACGTTCAGGGCGGAACTTATATCACCTATTTAAGAGATAAAAAAGGGTGTGGAGAAGATTCTAAAGAAGTTACTATTATTGATTATCCTAAGTTTTTTACTCCCAATAGTGACGGATATAATGATCTTTGGTATATATCAAGCATTAGCAAATTTCCAAATTCAAAAATATCAATATTTGACAGATATGGTAAATTGTTGAAAGTACTTTTTGCAAATGATGCAGGATGGGATGGTTATTATAGTGGAAGAGAAATGCCATCTGCTGATTATTGGTTTAAAGCCAATTTTAATAACACGACTATTTTTTCCGGACATTTTTCATTAAAAAGATAACAAGATTTGAAATTTCGAAATTAAAGGTAAAATGAGATTAATATGAAATTGAAGCATTTATTTAAAGCAGAATTAAATTGGGACCCGAATCAAAATTCAAATGTAACAACTTCAAAATTTTACAGTAAAAGTCATAGAATTTCGATTGAAGGAAAACCAATTTTAAACGTTTCCGCAGCAAAAGCTTTCAAAGGTGATCCGGAATTATACAATCCGGAAGATTTATTCTTGAGCAGTTTGGTTTCCTGTCATATGATGTCGTATTTATACGTATGCTCCCAAAACGGAATTGAAGTTTTAGAATATTCTGATAATGCCGAAGCAACGCTAGAAGTAAATGCAGACGGAAGCGGTCGTTTTGTTGAGGTTCGTTTAAATCCTAAAGTTGTGATTTCAAATTTAGAACAAATTGAATTGGCTTTAGAATTACATACAAAAGCAAATCAATTGTGTTTTATTGCTAATTCCTGTAATTTTCCAGTTTTGCATAGTGCGAGTTGCGAGGCGAAGTAGGTTTAACTGCAAAGAACGCTAAGTTTTACGCAAGGTTCGCAAAGCTTTTTAATAAACTTTGTGAACCTTGTGCTTTTTTTCCTTGCGTTCTTTGCGGTTAAGTCTTTTAGGTATAAAACCAAAAAAACCTCTTCCGTTAAGAAGAGGTTTTTGTACCCGGAGCCGGAGTCGAACCGGCACGGTTTCCCACAGGTGTTTGAGACCAGCGCGTCTACCAATTCCGCCATCCGGGCTTAGCAGACGAAAAAACAATCAAAAGAGATTATTTTAACGCAATAGAATGAGTTCATTTCTGTGCCCATTCCTTTAACACGGTGCAAATGTAAAAAATAAAATTAAATGTTCTACTAAAAATACTTAAATTTTTCCTTTCAGTGTTGGATAAATTTTATAAATTTGCACCTCGTTAAAACGACGCACACACAACTAACTACACCCGAGGCAATTATACAGGTTTTGCTTTATTTAAATAATAAAGTCGAATTGTAGGGTTGCAACGAGTAAAAACAACAAACTATAATGTCGCACCTAGAACCAGAAGCTAAAATTTTTGCTTGTTCACAAAGTGTTTATCTTGCAGAAAAAATTGCTGCAGATTACGGAATTCCGTTAGGAAAAGTAACGATGTCAACGTATAGTGATGGTGAATTTCAGCCATCTTACGAAGAGTCAATAAGAGGATTACGTGTTTTTATCGTGTGCTCAACATTTCCAACGGCCGATAATTTGATGGAATTGTTGTTGATGATTGATGCAGCAAAACGCGCATCGGCAAGACATATTACAGCTGTTATGCCTTATTTTGGTTGGGCAAGACAGGATAGAAAAGACAAACCAAGAGTTCCGATTGGAGCAAAATTAGTAGCTAATTTATTAGATGCTGCCGGAGCGACAAGAGTAATGACAATGGATTTACACGCAGATCAAATCCAGGGGTTTTTCGAAAAACCGGTAGATCATTTATTTGCATCTACGATCTTTTTACCATACGTAGAAAGTTTAAAATTAGACAATTTGACAATTGCATCTCCTGATATGGGAGGTTCAAAAAGAGCATATGCTTACTCTAAGTTTTTAGAATCAGATGTAGTAATCTGTTACAAACAAAGAAAAGCAGCCAACGTTATCGACACTATGGAACTAATTGGTGAAGTAAAAGGACGTAACGTAATATTAGTAGACGACATGATCGATACAGGAGGAACGTTAGCGAAAGCGGCAGACTTAATGATCGAAAAAGGAGCGCTAAGTGTAAGAGCAATTTGTACGCACGCCATATTATCTGGCAGCGCATACGAGAAAATCGAAAATTCTAAATTAACTGAATTAATCGTAACAGATTCTATTCCTTTAAAGAAAGAATCAAAGAAAATAAGAGTGGTGAGTTGTGCGCCTCTTTTTGCAGAAGTTATGCACATGGTGCACCACAACAATTCCATTAGTGGAAAATTTATCATGTAGTCAATTGCTAATAACAGCAGTGTCACTACAATAACAATTAGAATATTTATTAATAACTATATTTTTTTACAATGAAATCGATTACAATTAAAGGATCAGAAAGAGAAAGCGTGGGCAAAGTGTCAACTAAAGCCTTACGTAATGCTGGAGCGGTTCCTTGCGTGTTATACGGAGGAAATCAGGCAGTACACTTCTCAGCAGACGCTGCAGCGTTCAAAAGCTTAGTTTACACTCCAAACGCACACACAGTTGTGATTGAGCTTGGAAAAGGAAAATCATTCAATGCAATTTTGCAGGATATCCAAGTTCACCCAGTATCTGACAAAATTTTACACATTGACTTCTTCCAATTATTTGATGATAAAGAAATCACAATGGAAGTTCCTGTGAAAATCGTTGGTACATCTAAAGGTGTTCTTGCAGGTGGTGTTTTACGTTTAAACACTCGTAAATTAAAAGTTAAAGCTTTACCAGGAAACCTTCCTGATTTTGTTGAAGCTGACATTACTCCACTTGAAATGGGTAACAAATTATATGTTACTAAAGTTGGAAAACCAGAATACAAAATTATGCACCCGGACAACACAGTTGTTGCTCAGGTAAGAATTTCTCGTGCTGCTATGAAAGCTGCTCAAGAAGCTGCAAAAGCTGCAAAAGCTCCAGCAAAAGGAAAGAAAAAATAATTTTTTTCAATTATACAAAAAGCCTCAATCTTACGATTGGGGCTTTTTTTTTGAGGTTTTAAGGCTCTGAGGTTCTGAGTTGCTAAGGTTTTATTTTGTTTGAGGAGTTTCTTGTGGAGATGTCTCCTTCGTCGACATGACAAAAGTTAAAATCTCCACAATCTCCAAAATCTGAGGGAGATTTCTTTGCGTCCCTTGCGTTAAAAATAATTATCAAATTTTCTAATTGTCCAATTCTCTAATTAGCCTTACTTTTGTTTTATGATAAAATGGATACAAAACCTGTTTTCATCAACACAAAAAGAAGAGAACACAGATTATATGAAGAAATATCTAATTGTAGGATTAGGCAACATTGGAGCCGAATACGTAAACACAAGACATAATATAGGTTTTAAAGTGCTTGATTTTTTAGCAAAGCAGGAAAGCCTGTCTTTTGAAACTGTAAAACTTGGTGCACTTGCCGAATATAAATTTAAAGGAAGAACTTTTTTTCTTTTAAAGCCAAACACATATATGAATTTAAGCGGTAAAGCTGTAAAATATTGGATGGATAAGGAAAATATTCCGTTAGAAAATATTTTGGTTATTACAGACGATTTAAACCTTTCATTCGGAACTATCCGAATCAAACCAAAAGGAAGCGACGGAGGTCATAACGGATTAAAAAATATCAATTTAATCCTTAATACACAAAATTATACCCGTTTTAGATTTGGAATCAGCGACCAGTTTAAAAAAGGGCAGCAGGTAGATTACGTTTTAGGTGATTGGGACGAGGAAGAAAAGGCAAAATTACCGGAACGTTTAGAGATGTCTGCAGAAATTATTAAATCATTTGGAACTGCGGGACTAGAAAATACAATGACCTCTTTTAACGGAAAATAAAGATTTACAAGTATTTAGATCTTAAAAAATCAATTTATCAATTAATTAAATTGAATTATAACGAAATAGTATTTCCTTTTCCAAAGTTAAATGTTTAAATTTGGGATAAATTATTATAAACCATAAAAAGATATAATCATGGCTTTTGAATTACCACAATTACCTTATGCATATGATGCATTAGAACCACATATTGATGCACGTACAATGGAAATTCACCATTCTAAACATCATAATGCTTATACAACAAATCTAAATGCAGCAATTGCAGGAACAGATTTAGAAGGGAAAACAATTGAAAACATCTTAATAAACTTAGATAAATCAAACGCAGCAGTTCGTAATAATGGTGGAGGTTTTTATAACCACAACTTATTCTGGACTGTAATGTCTCCAAACGGTGGCGGATTACCAACAGGGGATTTAGCTGCTGCAATAGAATCTTCTTTTGGAACATTTGAAGAGTTTAAAGCAAAATTTGCTAAAGCTGGTGCAACACAATTCGGTTCAGGATGGGCTTGGTTAGTTGTTCAAAAAGGTGGAAAATTAGAAGTTGTAGGAACTCCAAATCAGGACAATCCACTAATGCCGGATGTTGCTGGTAACGGTGGAACTCCAATCTTAGGAATGGACGTTTGGGAGCATGCTTACTACTTAAACTACCAAAACAGAAGACCAGATTATATTGAAGCTTTCTTTAATGTAATTAACTGGACAGAAGTTGCAAGAAGATATGCTTTAGATAAGTAATCAGAAAGTAGAATAAAGAATATAGAGAATAGACGGATGACCAAAAGGTTGTTCGTCTATTTTTTTTTGATTTTTAAATCGATATTTATTATCTGTATCTTATCTCTTATAAGAAGAAAATAAAAAAGGCGGAATCACTTCCACCTTTTTTGCCCCAAATCTACCATATACTTAACCTACTAATGTTATGGTATAGTAAATATAGAATAGCTATATCGTAATAGCAAATATTTTAGACTAAGTGCATATTTATTCGATGAACTGCGTAATTTCTTACTTTTGGTCGATTTCTTGACTTTATTCCAATAAAAAAGGTGGAATTGCTTCCACCCTTTTTGCCCCAAATCTACCATAAACTTAACCTACTAATGTTATGGTTTCCCAAAAGTATTGTAGCATTTCGTTTTTCCCAAACATTTAAGATAAACGGCAAAAAAAACCGATGAAATGCACAATTTAACCTTTTGTTAATATATTTCTAATATGCTCTCGCATCTTTCCCTTCATAAAAATTCATAAAAGCTCTGTTTACGACACGATTTCCACCCGGTGTTGGATAATCTCCTGTGAAGTACCAGTCTCCTAAATTTTTAGGACAGGCAATATGTAAATCTTCTACTCTTTGGAAAATGATTTTTACTTCAGCATTAATTTCAGGAGAACTCAACATTTCAGCAATTTTATCTGAAATCTCCTCTGGAGTAAATTGATCATAAATTGCAGTAACATAATTTACAACATCTGTATCAGCAAAATTTTCCTGAGCTTTACACTTAGCATAAACCTCGTCAACGATATGATATAAGTTTTTTTCTTTTAATAAAGCCAAAGCGGCTCTAAAAGCAACCAGGCCTTCCAGTTTTGCCATGTCAATTCCGTAGCAATCAGGATAACGAATTTGCGGTGCCGAAGAAACAATTACAATACGTTTTGGTTTTAAACGATCCATCATTTTAATGATGCTCATTTTAAGAGTCGTACCACGAACAATACTGTCATCAATAATAACTAAGTTGTCTGTTGGTTTAATTACTCCGTAAGTAACGTCATAAACGTGAGCAACTAAATCATCACGGCTGCTGTCTTCTGTAATAAACGTTCTTAGTTTGGCATCTTTAATAGCAACTTTCTCCGTACGAATTTTTACGGCCAATAATTCCTGTAAAGTTTCTGTAGTAAGTGTATTTCTGTTTTCTAAGATATAATTGTTTTTTCTCTGATTTAAGAAATCCTGAGCAGCTTCTACCAAACCATAAAAAGAAGTTTCTGCTGTATTCGGGATGTATGAGAAAACTGTATTATCGGTGTCGCTGTCAATAGATTTTAGAACTGCAGGCAAAATTAATTTACCTAAATTTTTACGTTCCTGATAGATTTCTGCATCACTTCCTCTTGAAAAATAAATTCTTTCAAAAGAACACGCTTTTTTAATAGTTGGTTCCAGAATTTGTTCCATCGAAACCTTTCCGCTTTTTTTGATAATCAAAGCGTTTCCTGGCTCAATTTCCTTAACATCTTCAAAAGCAACATTAAATACTGTTTGAATAACAGGACGCTCAGAAGCTACGACAACCACTTCATCATCCTGATAGAAATATGCCGGGCGTATTCCTGCAGGATCTCTAAATACGAATGCGTCACCGTGACCTAGTAATCCGGCCATTGCATAACCTCCGTCTAAATTTTTAGCCGAACGTGCTAATATTTTTGCAATATCCAAACGTTCTGCAATTACAGGAGAAGCTTCTCTTTTAGAATATCCTTCCTGTTTGCAGTCCTGATACAATTGCATTACTTCTTTATCAAGAAAGTGACCAATTTTTTCCATTACAGTAACGGTATCAGCCATTTCTTTTGGATGTTGACCCAATTCAACCAGATTTTCGAAAAGTTCTTTCACATTGGTCATGTTAAAGTTACCAGCCAAAATAAGGTTACGGTGCATCCAGTTACTCTGACGTAAAAATGGGTGAACACTTTCAATGCTGTTTTTTCCGAAAGTTCCATAACGAACGTGGCCTAAAAACAATTCTCCTACATAAGGAATCCCTGCTTTTAATTTTGCCATGTCGTCTGCAAGTTCAGGGTGCGCAGTCATTTCTTCGTTGATGCGATCATTGATCTGTGCAAAAACATCCTGTATGGGTTGTGAATGATTTGAACGAACTCTGCTAATGTAGCGTTGTCCAGGTTCAACATCTAGTTTAATGCTGGCAAAACCGGCACCATCCTGACCACGGTTGTGCTGTTTTTCCATCATTAAATACATTTTCTGAATTCCGTAGAAAGCAGTTCCGTATTTTTCTTTGTAATATTCAAGCGGTTTAAGAAGTCTAACTAAGGCTATACCACATTCGTGTTTTAACGCGTCGCTCATTGTTTTGTATTTTGTGTTGTTGTAAGTTGTGTGTATTAACGTAATAAAAAAGCCCCGTTTTATCGAGGCTCTTAGGCATTATATTTCTATGTCAAACTGAGTTAACGATTTAAATTGCTGTAATCGAATCGCTACTTCTGCTTTGCTTAATGTTTCCATCCTTTCAGTTCCAAATTTCTCTACGCAAAACGAAGCTAAATTTGAACCGTAAATAATTGCGTTTTTCATGTTGTTAAACGAAATGTTTTCGCTTTGTGCAATAAATCCTGAGAAACCACCCGCAAAAGTGTCTCCGGCTCCTGTTGGATCATAAACATCCTCAAGAGGTAAAGCTGGTGCAAAAAATACTTCTCTGTTATGGAAGATTAATGCGCCGTGTTCTCCTTTTTTAATTACTACATACTTAGGACCCATTTCCTGGATTTTAGCTGCAGCTTTTACTAGTGAATATTCTCCGGAAAGTTGTCTTGCTTCTTCATCATTAATTGTAATAACGTCTACACGTTTGATAACGTCTAATAATTCAGGAAGAGCGCAATCCATCCAAAAGTTCATAGTGTCTAAAACTACTAATTTTGGTTTTTTCTCCATTTGATCCAAAACACTACTCTGTACTAAAGGATGTAAGTTTCCTAACATCACTACGTCTGAGTCTTTAAAGTTTTGTGGAACTTTTGGTTGAAAATCTGCCAAAACGTTTAGTTCGGTAACTAGAGTATCTCTTGAGTTTAAATCGTTGTGATACAATCCGCTCCAGAAAAAGGTTTTTCCGCCTTTTACAATTTCGATACCAGAGATGTCGATATTTTTTGAAGTCAATAAATCTAAATGTTCTTGTGGAAAATCGTCTCCAACTACAGAAACAATGGCCGATTGCAGGTTGAAAAAAGATGCTGATAAACCAATGTATGTTGCAGCACCACCTAATATTTTATCTGTTTTCCCGAAAGGAGTTTCAATCGCGTCGAAAGCAACCGTTCCAACAATCAATAGTTTATTCATTTTATGAATTTCGAATTAGGGTGCAAAGATACTCTATAAGTTACAATATTGCAACGGTTTAGAGTCTCAAAATTTTCTTAAAAAAAAGACAACGATTTCGGAGTAAAACTATTGTAAATGAATTGGTTAAAATTGATTTTATGGAATGCTTAAAATATGTTTTTGAGATTTAAAATGCAACTTATATTTTGAAAAATCTTTTTGATTAGATTTGTTTAAATATGAAATGTCAACTATGAAGAAAATAGTTTTTTTATTATTG
>SEBM01000487.1 GCA_004296145.1 Flavobacterium sp. | reverse complement strand
GTACACCACCAACCTGAAGATTATCCTATTTATTACGCTTTATCTGTATCTATGATTGTCATTAATGCGTTGATTGATAGCTGGTATCTAAAGGATAAAATAAAAATCTCTTTTTAGGGTAGTATTATTAAGAATCTCATAATCAATAGCACCCTGTTTTGGGATTAATCTAAGTCTATATCAAATATAATGAATTTTTTCTTATTAAATTGTTACTTTATTAACAGTTTAACTTATTTCTTAATATATTTTTTATACAAAAAGAATCCTCCAAAACCAATCAAAATTATAGGCCAAATCGTAAGGAAAAACACGAAAATTGCCTGAAGAATATACCAGCCGCTTTTTAGGGCATCAACAATCTGAATTCCTAAATTTGGTTTGTAAGCGTCGCTGTCTTTTTCGCTTGCAGTTATTTCCTGCTTAATGCTTTCGTTTTGATATATTTGAAGTGTAACAGTGCTAAAATTAATCTGATCCTGAATAGATAAATTGTTTATTTTGCTGTTGTCGCCTGCTTCTTTTTGAGATGCCAAAGCATTTTCGGCTTCCACAATATCATTTAATTTTTTGCCTTTATCATCAATCGCTTTTTCTACTCTTTTTTCATTTACGGCACTTCTTTTTTGTGTAAGCTGATTTGCCAGCATTTTTAACGAAACATCATCGGCTTTAATTACTCTGAAGTCAAGAAAATCAATTTGTCTGGCAATTGTTTTAATGACCGTATCAAGCTGTGTGTTAGGTACGCGAATAGTAATGTTGTTTTCAACAATGTATTTTGTCGTTTCTAAAGTACTGTCCTGGCTCATTTTGGTTTTAATCTGATCCTGAATTGTGCTTTGTAAATTTGTATAGGTAACAAAACCTCCAAATTTCTGAACCGTGTTTTCAATGGCGTATGTTGATTTTACTACGTTTTTGACTTTAAATTTTAAATCGGCAGTTCTGATAAATTTTTGTTTACTGTCTTTTTTCTCGACTGCTGCAGATGATGAAATTACAGAGGTACTGTCTGAAACAGCAGCATAATCGGCTGATTTTTCTCCAACAGAACCGTCTGATTTTTTACAGGAAAAAAGTAATGTGATAATTACTAGCGAGGCTAAACTTAATTTGGCAATTGTTTTCATAAAAGGTTTAAAAGGTGATTAATAATTTAGATTGTTTACTCTAGATCTCGTGTACTAAAAAGTGTGCCAATATTTTTTGATGATTACTTTATTGAAGGATTTTTTTTGTCGTAATTTTGAAATCTAAAATTTATTCATTTTTGAGAGTTTCAATTCATAAACATATTGCAAATCCTGAGCAGTTTAAACAACAGCTTTTAGTCTGGTCACAGCAATTCCGCGAAATTGTTTTTTTGGATAGCAATTCATATCCGCAGGAATATTCAAGCTTTGATTGTTTGATGGCTGTAGATGCTTTTACTTCTTTAAAAACAGATTTCTATAATGCTTTTGACGATCTGAAACAATATCAGTCAACGACCAAAGACTGGCTTTTTGGTTATTTGGCTTACGATTTAAAAAACAATGTCGAAGATTTAAAGTCCTCTAATTTTGATGGATTGAATTTTCCTGATTTGTTTTTCTTTCAGCCTAAAAAAGTTTTTTTATTGAAAGAAAACCAACTCGAAATCAAATACCTATTTCTTTGTGATGATGAGGTTGAAGATGATTTTGAAGTAATCATTCAAATTCAATCGGATACTTTTGAAACAATATCAAAAATCAATATTCAACAACGAATTCCGAAAGAATCGTATGTGGAAAAAGTAACAAAAATGCTGAAACACATTCACGCAGGTGATATGTATGAAGCCAATTTTTGCATGGAATTTTTTGCCGAAAATGCGATAATAAATACGTTGGAGAAATTTCAAAAATTAAATACCATTTCACAGGCACCATTTTCGGTTTTTTTTAAAAATAACAAACAATTTTTACTTTCGGCATCACCTGAAAGATATTTGAAAAAAGTAGGTGAAACTATAATTTCCCAACCAATAAAAGGAACTTCAAAACGTTTTTCTGATCCAGTTGAAGATGAAATTTCTAAACAATATCTGGAAAACGACCCAAAAGAACGTGCAGAAAACATCATGATTACCGATTTGGTTCGAAATGATTTGTCTCATACCGCACAAAAGGGTTCTGTAGAAGTTACAGAACTTTGCAAAATTTATTCTTTTCTGCAGGTTCATCAGATGATTTCGACCATTACTTCAAAAGTAGATGCGCAATATTCTCCGATTGATGTCTTAAAAACAACTTTCCCAATGGGAAGTATGACAGGAGCACCAAAAATTTCGGTTATGAAAATTATCGAAAATCTGGAAGAAACAAAACGTGGTTTATACAGTGGCGCCGTTGGCTATTTTACACCAGAGGGAGATTTTGATTTTAATGTCGTAATTAGAAGTATCTTGTACAATCAGGAAAATAAATATGTTTCCTTTTCTGTGGGAAGTGCCATTACATCACTTTCAGATCCTGAAAAAGAATATGAGGAATGTTTGCTAAAGGCTAAAGCGATGCACGAAGTTTTGCGATGATTTTTTGCCACATTACAGGATTAAAATGATTTTTTTTACGCAGATTCTGCAGAATAAAGCAGATTTGAATAGATTTATTAAAATTAATCTGCGTAAATCTTTTTAAATCTGCGTGAAAAAAAATTAGTGCAATTCGCGCAATTAGTGGCTAAAAAAACACGCTTAACATTTCATTTGAAAATTTCATTTATTTTTCACTTCTCACTCCTTGACCTCCTGCATATAGGGGTATCATTCCAACATTTGCACCAGATTACCACAACGACGCATTACTGATTTTTTTGGATCAAACAAAAAATCATCGCCCAAAAATCAACCAAAATATGTCAAAAATAATGCTGAGGTTTCAATTTACATTCAAAATGTAAATGGTTTACGCACTAAATCGGATAAATGCTTTCGAAACTCTTCAACCTTTGATCATCACATCTTTTACAATGGAATAAAACCAGCGGGCAGGCACGATATTCGACACGACCTGCAAAGGCTTCGGCATATTTTCAATAGGGAACATAAAGCCGCTCAGCATGACAGTTGGAAGAAACATTCCCGTGAGCGAAATGAACATCGCTGTTTGCTGTGAATCAGTTGACGTGGAGATCAACAGGCCGAGTGTAAGGCTCGTGATGATGAATAAGATCCCCTCCCCGATCAGCAGAAATAAATTACCCTGTATCGGCACGCCAAGGACAAACGTGCTCAGCAAAAGAATGCTGGAACCGATAATCAGAAAGC
>SEBM01000486.1 GCA_004296145.1 Flavobacterium sp. | reverse complement strand
TTGAATGATATAGATAAATCTGAAAAAAAAGTAATGTATATTCAATGGGATGAAAACAATAAGGATACAATCGAAACAACTATTAAAGCATTTGAAAATCTATACAAGCCCACTACTATTTGGTTTAATAAGAAAGTTGTATGGAAATTTACTTGTGGTATATGTGAAGCAAAATTTAAAATAATAAAATAGAATATAAAATATTAGAAAAAGAGGCTATATACTTATTCTATACAGCCTCTTTTTTATTCTATTGAGTTCAAATAAGCTCCCACTTTTTGATTACTTTTGTAGCTTATTCTAAGAAGATGAAAAACAAAAAAACTTTAGTTCTGGGCGCTACCACAAAACCAGATCGTTATGCTTTTAGAGCAATAAATTCTTTAGTTCAAAAAGGACACACTGTTTTGGCAATTGGTCAAAATACAGGAGAAGTTGCTGGTGTAAAAATTCACACAAAAGCAATACCAGTTACAAATATAGATACTGTTACTTTATACCTGAACCCAACACGTCAGAGAGATTATTATAATTACATAGTTGAAGCTCAACCGAAAAGAGTAATTTTTAATCCGGGAACTGAAAATCCTGAATTATATCAATTGCTGGAGTTAAATAATATTAAAGCAGAAGTTGCTTGTACATTAGTTTTATTGGCGACTAATCAGTATTAATTTTTAGCCATTACTTTTTTTCTTATTAAGGTAAAAACTCTTTGCTGTAATAAAATCGGATTAAAAGTATAATGAAAACACTATTTTTGCCGTTATGGAATTTTCATCAAAACTAATTGAAAAAGCAGTAAATGAAATGTCACAATTGCCTGGAATTGGTAAGCGTACGGCATTAAGACTGGTTCTTCATCTGCTCAAGCAACCTAAAGAACAAACAGGTTTTTTATCTCAGGCATTATTGAATATGCGTGCAGATATTAAGTTTTGCGAAAATTGCCATAATATATCTGATACAAAAGTTTGTGAGATATGTGCTAATGCGACAAGAAACCACCAATTGATATGTGTAGTTGAAGATATTAGAGATGTAATGGCTATTGAAAACACGGGTCAGTACAAAGGTATATATCACGTTTTGGGTGGGAAGATTTCACCAATTGAAGGTGTTGGTCCAAGCCAGTTAAATATCTCAAGTCTTGTCAAAAAAGTAAAAGAAGGAAAAGTAGCAGAAGTTATTTTCGCATTGAGTTCAACAATGGAGGGTGATACCACAAACTTTTATATCTACAAGCAAATTGCAGATTCAGATGTTATACTTTCAACAATTGCAAGAGGAATTTCTGTTGGAGATGAATTAGAATATGCAGATGAAGTTACACTGGGTAGAAGCATTTTGCAACGAGTTCCGTTCGAAAAAACTTTCAAAAACAACTAAATAAGATTCAAATAAACATTAGATTTCCTCAAGATTAAAGGAAAACCTATATTTGCCGATAAAATATTAAAAATGACAAAGAATAGCTTATATATACTACTATTAATTAGTATGTTATTTACTTCTTGTATTCCTGTAAAAGATCTAGTGTACTTACAAGATAAAAATTCTTCAGAGCAACAAAGCACAGTTGCTCAAGTCGAATCTAAGCCTTACAGATTACAGGCAAATGATATTATAAGTGTAGATATTAAAGCAATTGATCCCAAGTTGGTATCTATTTTTAATAAAACTGAAGCAATGGGAACAAATGGTAAAACGGAGTCAGCTTTGTACTTTGATGGTTTTACAATTGATGATCATGGAAACATCAGAATGCCAATTCTTGGAGAAATAAATGTTATTGGATATACGCTTGAAGAAGTTAGGGTAATAATTGAAAAAAAGTTACTTGAAGAATATTTTAAAACTGAAGCTAACATTTTTGTAACTGTAAAATTAGCCGGATTCAGATATACAATTAATGGAGAAGTAGGAAGCACAGGTACAAAAACCTTATTTCAGACACATGTTAATATCATGGAGGCTATAGCAAATGCCGGAGATATTACAACAGTTGGAAATAGAAAAGAGGTTACAGTAATACGTCAGACTCCTACTGGGGTATTAATGAATAATATTGATCTTACGGATGTAAATGTAATGAAGTCCCCATATTATTATTTACAGCCTAATGATTATATATATGTAAAGCCATTAAAACAAAAAACATGGGGAACAGGTCAGACTGGTATTCAGTCTGTAGGGACTATTATTACTTTACTGTCATTAGCGACAACAGTTTATTTACTTCTTAAAAATTAAAAACCGGATTCAAAGATGTTAGATATTAAAGATTTTTCGATTTTTGAAAATCATTCGAATTTTGATTTTAAAGGACTTTTACTAAAAATTGTAAGTTATTGGAAATGGTTCATTGTGAGCTTAATAATCGCTTTTACAATTGCATATCAGGTAAATATTCGAAAAGAGAAGATTTACTCAATGCAAACAATGATTTCTATTAAAGAAGAAAGCAATCCGTTTTTTACTTCTAATACAAGTTTGGTTTTTAACTGGGGAGGAATCTCAGATCAGGTAAATGGAATTTCAACGATATTAAAGTCGAGATCTCATAACGAAATAGTTGTTGATAAATTACAGTTTTACATCGATTATCTTGTACAGGGAAAATACAATTTAGTTGATTCTTATGGAGAAGTTCCATTTTATTTAAATATTGATAAATCAAAAGGGCAGCTTGCAAATACGCTTATAAGTATAAAATTTACAAGTGAGAATGAATATGAAATAAGAATCCCGTTCGAGAACAATTCGGTTTCAATATTAACATATTCAGATAATAAATATTCTAGTACATCAGTTCAACCAATTGAATTTGTAAAAAAATATAAAGTTGGCGAACAGGTTTCATTACCATTTTTAAATTGGAAATTGCAGATAAATGACAATCCTGGTTTTTACAAAGGGAATGAATATTTTATTCGATTTAATGATTTTGATGGAACAGTTTCAAGATACAGAGGCATAGATGTTTCTTCTGACGATAAGGGAGGTTCTTTACTGACTTTGTCATTACAAGGAACAAATAAAGCCAGAATGGTTGATTATTTGAACTCAACGGTAAAAATGCTGATCAAAATTCAACTTGACGGAAAAAATCAATTTGCAACCAATACGATCAGATTTATTGATAGCACTCTTGTTTCTATGGAATCTCAATTGAAGGAAACAGGAAACGAACTTAAATCTTTTAGAAAAGATAAAAATATTTATGAAATCGAAGGAGGAGGTGAAAAGTTTTCGCAGATTTCTATTGTTGAGTACTATAGATTCTATATGCTGTATAC
>SEBM01000485.1 GCA_004296145.1 Flavobacterium sp. | reverse complement strand
ATTTAGCCCTGTTATATAATCTTTCATTAATTATTTATTGGTAGGTTGATCTGATTAATTTTCATAAAATTAAAATTGGGGAATAAGATAAAAAGACAGCCTTTTAACTTATTTAAAAAATGAATACTTAACCAGGGTTTTTATATACTGAATATTTAAGGCTTTAAAATAGTTTCGTGTTATAAATACTGATCTTAAAAAATTTCCTTTCGCGTTCTTTTCATGAATCAATATTTCAATAGTTTTTTTCAGGAATATGTCTTCTATTAATCTGCTTTCAGAAAAATTCTGATTCTTTATTATTTGCTCTTTTGCTTCTTTTATTTTTTTATTGTTAGTAATTAGCCAATCAAAATCTATTTTTTCAAATACCAAAAGCTTGGATGACAAGTCTGCCATTTCAGAATAATTTTTGCTAAAATTCTGCCAAAAGCCGAGAAACATTGCCTTCATGTTTTTTTTCCAAAGAAGATTTTTCTCCTCATCAACAGCAATCTGACTGGTCAGACTTTCTTCATGTTTTCTGTAATTGTACAGTACTCTTTTGCTATGATAAAATTTGCTGTGTATTGAGGCCCGAAGCCAGAAATCATAATCTTCAATCAAAAAATAAGATTCGTTATAGCCTTTATTTCTCTCATATACTTCTTTTCGATACAGGAAACAGCAGCCTATAACATTTCCGAAAATTAGATTCTCAATACCGGAAAGAGTTACTTCTCTAATCTTTTGATCTTTTTCATCAATCAAAATAAAGTTACTGTACAGAACATCAGCTTTATTCTCAAGGAGATTGTCTAATAATATCTTTAATGCATCTGATTCATAAAAATTATCGTCACTTGTCCATGTTATAAAATCGCCATTACAGGCATTGTGACCTATATTTAAACTTGCTGGTAATTTTTTATTTACAGGATTGCTTATAATCTTTACTCGGCTGTCTTTTTCTGCATATTGATTTGCAATATTGAGTGTATTATCATTTGAATTATCATTTACGATAATCAATTCAATATTTCGATAAGTCTGATTTAAAACACTTTCAATAGATTTAGAAAGAAATTTTTCTCCATTAAAAACGGGTAAAACAACCGATATTAAAAAATTGTTTTCCATCAGTAATTGCTGCGTAATTGATCTTTGACCTCTTTTACTGCTTCCAGCCATTTTAAGCCAAATTTTATATCAGGTTCCAAATGATTTCCTTCTGCCCATTCATTCCATGATTTTATCATCAAAAATGGAGGGTTTTTGGGATTTTTGACTACTTCATTTACTGCTTTTTCTAAATGTTTTTTCCAGGATTGTGGATTTGAATTTATGAAAATAAGGGATTTTTTTCCGCTTCGTGCGGAGTTGTCCCAGTTGGGAAATACACATGGAATGTATTTCTGATGCGGAAAAGTAATATTAATACGGGAAACTGCTTTTGTGTAATCTATGATTATAGGTTTCAGTTTTTTACCAATTTCATTAGTAACTCCAAAAGCAACTTTTATTTTTCTTTCAAGCCAGCCTAAATATCTAACATCTTGAAACAGAAATCCTTTTTTATATCTCATTTCATGAAACACTTCGCTTCCTACTTTTCCATAAATATGATCATTCTTTAGCATATTTTCAGATGCGATTGTAGCAACAAAATAAATTCCGGCAAAACCGTTTTCGATAGCCAATTTATTAAAAACGGCAATAAATTCGTCTGTATTGGGTATATCATCAAACCTGTATACATGAAACATAGGTTTGTTCTCTATTTTGATATAACGCTCATCTTTGAAAAACGGCAGCAGATAATTAAAGTAAATCTGATATCCTTCTTCTCCGTTATAAGTTTGTTCAATCAAAACAGAAGGATTGTCAAGTCCGTGCCAAATTCCTTTCCATGTTTCATTAGCCCAGCAAAAACAAAATGGAAGATCTATCTTTTTGTTTTGAAGCATTGCTTCAGCCGGTTTTTCGAGCAGCATTTTATTATCTCCAAACCAATATTGATAATAAACAAAGCCGTCAAGTCCATAATCTTTTGCCAATTGCGCTTGCTGTTCCTGAACTTCCGGTACCCTTAGGTCATAAAAACCCAAATCTGCAGGCAAAATTGGCTGATAGTGATTTCTGAACAAAGGTTTTGCTTTGGCAACATTGGTCCATTCTGTAAAACCTTTTCCCCACCATTTATCATTTTCCGGTATAGGATGATATTGTGGAAGATAGTAGGCAAGAAATTTTATTTTGTTTTGGGGCATTTGGAATTTATTATTAACTTCTTTTTAAATTTCTTAAAATCATTCTTTGTATTTGCCAAATATTGTAAAACCAAAAAATCTTTTGCAGAAAAGATCAATTACAAATTTTTCGCTTTTTAGCTTGATTTCATTCTCTCTTTGCAAACTGATTTGTTTCTGTTCCATTTCTTTGAATGAACCATATTGTTTTACAAAAAAATCGGCATGCTTAATACTTAGATAATTCAAAATATCCAATCCTTTTTGATGTTCGATTGACCTAAGCATTGATTGTTTTTTAATTCTGTAATAAAAACAAATTTCCTCCAGACGTTCTACATTTCCGCCATTCTTCAGGATAGCGATCCAAAATTCCCAGTCTTCCCAACCGTGTTTCATTTGGGTATCATAACCTCCTGCCAATTCCCAATCTTTCTTTTTAAAAAAAGCAGAGCAAAAAATTAAGTTATTCCTGCTCAAATTAAAAAGAGAAAAAGAAGGTAGTTGCCATTCACCGGTTTCATCACCAAATTTCTCTGCCTTACAGTACAAAACTTTTAACGATTTATCTTTCTCAAAAGCTTCAGCTGCCAGCGCAAGATAATTTACAGCGATTTTATCATCAGCGTCCAAAGGTAAAATTAAATCGCCGACAGCTTGAGCAATACCTGAATTTCTGGCACTGCTAAGCCCTGCATTTTTCTGGAAAACGTACACAAAGCGAGAATCTCTTTCACACCATTTCTGAGCTATTTGCTCAGTTTCATCGGGACTGCCGTCATTTACAATAATACATTGCCAGTTTTTAAATGTTTGATTTAAAACTGATTCTAATGCTTCGTCAAGATACTGAGCCTGATTATAACACGGGACGATTATGGAAACTAATGGATTGTTCATTTAATTCTAGGCATTTAAAATCTTCATTAAAAGTCTTTTTGTAATTTTAGTTGGAAACAAAAAGTTGGAAAACAAATACATAAAAGCAAATTTTGATCTTGATAAATATTTTGTATTTTTTTTAATCAAATTGGACAATTCCTTCTTTGTAAAAATATTTCTACTATAAATA
>SEBM01000035.1 GCA_004296145.1 Flavobacterium sp. | reverse complement strand
TTACAAAACTTAATAATAATAATAATAATAATAATAATAATAATAATAATAATAATAACCTTGCGCTCCTTGCGTAAATCTTAGCGTCCTTTGCGGTTAATCTCACCAGATTTCAAATCAACCGTAAAATGATCAGCAGGAACTTCGTGCATGAATTTATTAAAGATGATTAGAAATAAACGAAGCTGGTGCTGTAAAGCTTTTTCTTTAGAAATATTCTCTTCTTTATAGTTTTCAAAAAATGACTGAGACAACACTTTGTATTGTTTTGCTCTTTCGGTTCCGATGTCTTGTAAAGCTAATTCGTCGGCGCTTCTGAAACGGTAAAAATCTACCAGAAAATCATAACCATTCCATTTTCTGAAATCTGCTATTTTGAGATTGTTTTCGGCTACCATTTTGTTTGCTTTTTGTTCTGCGGAATTCCATTCTGTTTTGAAGTTTTCTTTGTTTTTAAGAATTACATCAAAATCTTTATCAGATTGTATATTTGCTAAAACCAATAAATCTTCTCCGGAAATATTCAGGATAAAATCTTTGAAAGCCGTTGGCCAATCGTCTGAAAGAAAACGAAGACGAACTAATTCTTTTAGATGAAAATCGGTAAAATCATGATAATTTTTGGTTTTTAGAATATCGATATTCCAAATATCTTTGGTTTGTTTGCTTTGCAGAAACTGATATTCTGTTTTGTACAAATCAAAAAGTTCATCAAAATGAGGGACTTTATCAATCGTAATGGTTTGTATATCGACAACATTGTCTTTTTTGATTGTCAGTAATTTATAAGCCGGAATATAAGCAGCCAAAGATGGCGTCTGAATATTAACAAGTGTATTTCCTTTTGCTGTCGTTCTTACTCCCGTATCGTTGATGTGCATGTGACCTCCAAAATGAATTTTTAATCCCGCATCCGCGAAAGTCTGAGCTACTTCTTCAACCGGAACTCTGTTTAATTGCCATTTGTTTGGCCCAAGTAATTCTTTTATTTCCGCGGAAGCGTCATCATTAAAATCAATCATCGGGAAATGACTGAATGCAACCAAAGTTTTGCCTTGTTTTTTCGCTTCAAGCGAAATTTCCTCAACCCATTTTATAAGGTGTTTTTTGTTCGAAAGTACATTATTGTAACCTGTACTTGCTTCCGAATAATTCTTTGGATCTTTTGAATCTGAAGTCGCATTTTTCTTCGGAATATAAACATTTCCGTCAATCGCCATTAACCACAATCCGTCAATTGGTTCTACAACATAACTTACATCGGGAACTTCATATCCTGGTGCCACTTCATAAACTCTGTTTGATAATTGAGCTGCTTGTTCTGCTTTTGCAAAAGAATAATTTTGACTGTTGTAAGTGGCAAAAGGTGTCGACCAGAATTTATATTTTTTGTCCGGATAAAATCCGAAATTTTTCAGATTATCTGTAATTCCCAAATAACCCATTTTGGTCATATCGGTTGTGATTACAACTGGATTTTCCAACTCCAGATTCGGCTTATACATTCCGTCTTTGCTAAAAATTGGCTGGCTTTTTCCTTCAGCACCAAGAAAATCTTCTTTTCCTGCTTCTTGTGCAAAAGGTCCAACGGGATCGTGATTTCCTGTTGTAATAAAAAATTCGATACCGTATTTTTTTCGGTATTGCTCTAAGATTTTTTCAAGTCCGCGCACGTGAATTGGTTGTCCGTCATCTGTGTAATCGCCGGGAAGCGCTACGAATTTTATTTTTCGCTTTGCGATATCTTCCAAAGCGGCAATAAAAGCAAAGTAATTTTCATTAAAAATTCGTGTCGAATGCAATTGAGAAGCCATTGTTCTGACCAAAGTATATTTTCCCGTTTTCGGATTCAGGATTCCGCGGTAATCGGTATCAGAAAATTTTCCGAACAAATCCTGCAAATGTACATCTGATAAAAACGCAACCTGAACATTTTCGAGTTTTGGCTGTTTTTGAGCATTGCCAATATTTAGAAAAAAGAAAAAAACAAGAGATAAAAATATATTTCTGAATGAAAAAGACTGCATCATGACGGAACAATTTGGCAAATACAAAGTTTATAATTTGCAATTTTAAGTATTAAAACCTAAAATGATTTTATGCAATTGTTACCGAATAATAATCTTTTGGAAAATGATTATTTATTGATCGAAATAATAAGATTTAAGATTTCTTCTGTATTTAAAATATAATCGGGATTTGTATTCATAATGGCATTATTGGGCATAAACGGCATATCTGCAGAATCGGGATCCTGAACGATAATAATTCCTCCGGCGTTTTGTATAAACTTCAGCCCTTCGGTTCCGTCACTATTGGAACCGGATAATAAAATACCAACTAAATTTTCGCCGTAAACTTCTGCAGCCGACTCAAAAGAAACGTCTATACTTGGTCTGCTGTAGTTTATTTTCTCAGAAGTATCGAGAGAAAATGTGCCATCTTTTTCAAACAATAAATGATAGTTTGAGGGCGCAATATAGATGGATCCAGGCAACAATTGCTCTTTATCTTCTATTGCTTTTACTTTTATGGTTGTTTTTAATTTTATTAATTCTTCTAAAGTCAAATCGTCTGTACCTCTTCTGTGAAGTACGATTACCATTGCAAAAGAGTTTAAATGATGAAGGTCTGGCAGAATTTGCAGCAGCGCGTTTAAGCTCCCCGCAGATCCTCCGATAATGATAACTTTGCAGTTTAATATTATTTTACTTTCCTCCATATTTTTTCTTTCTCTAACTGTTTGTATTTGGTCGTAGATATAGAATATTTTATTGTTTCTTTTGTTCCTAATGCCAAAAATCCCAGAATTGACAAGCTTTCATCAAACAAATTGACGACTCTTTTTTGCAGATTGTTATCAAAATAAATCAGCACATTTCGGCACAATATAAAATCGAATTCATTGAATGAATTGTCTGAAACGAGATTGTGTTGCGAAAACACCATTTTTTCTGCCAGTTCTTCGTTAAACTTGGCAATGCCGTAATTGGCAATGTAATAGTTAGAAAAATCTTCCTGCCCGCCAGAATCGCGATAGTTTTCTGAGTATTCTTTCATCATCCTTAAAGGAAAAATTCCCTTTTTAGCGATTTCCAAAACTTTAGAATTAATATCTGTTGCGTAGATAATTGATTTATGAAGTAATCCGGCTTCTTTGAGCATAATTGCCATAGAATATACTTCTTCTCCGGTTGAACAACCCGCATGCCATAAACGTATGAATGGTTTTGTTGCTAACAGAGGCAAAATCTCGGTTCTGACAATTTTATAAAAGGTAGGATCGCGAAACATTTCGGTAACATTTACCGTGATTTCGTCAATCATTCCTTTACAATATTCAGGATCGTATCTGACTTTTGATAAAAATTCGTAAAAATTTGAAAATCCGTCTAATTGATATACTCTGTTTACTCGCCTTTTTAGGGATGCTCTGGAGTAGTTTCCAAAGTCAAAACCATAATATTCGTAAATATCATTTATAAGGGTTTCTAACTCAATATCTTCAATCATAATAAATTCAAATTTGAGATAAAGCTTCTAAGAGTTTATCTACATCAATAGGTTTTGATACATAATCATCTGCTCCGGCTTCAAGGCATTTTTCTTTGTCTCCAACCATGGCTTGTGCTGTTACCGCAATAACTAAAATATTTGCTCTGTGAGGTATTTTTTTTATTAACGGGATTGCGTCATAACCATCCATTTCGGGCATCATCATATCGATGAGGACTGCATCAATAACTTCGTCTGTCTGTAATATTTTTAACGCTTCTTCTGCACTCAGGCATGACAAACAATCATAGGACTTGGCCTTTAATGTGTTTACCAAAGCAAAAATGTTTCTCGGATCGTCATCTATAATCAAGAGTCGTTTTTTACTCATAGCGTATTATTTTATTTTATCGTATAACCAAACTCTCAATAAAGACAATAACTGATCGATATCTACCGGTTTTGTAATATAATCTGATGCTCCGGCTTTGATACATTTTTCTCTGTCGCCTGTCATTGCTTTTGCTGTTACGGCGATTAATGGCAATGATAAGAATTTAGGATTAGAACGTATTTTTTCTGCCGTTTCATAACCATCCATGTTTGGCATCATCATGTCCAGTAAAACCACATCGGTATCAGGGTTTTCGTTCAACACTTTGATAGCATCTTTTCCGTCAAATGCGGTAATGACATTCATTTTAAATATCTCAAGCGCTTTGGTCAGCGAATATATATTTCGTACATCGTCATCTACAATCAATACTTTTTTCTCGTGCAGAATGTTATTTAATAAATTCAGTTTTTTGTGACTTTCTTTTCTATTGTCCCCGTTTTTATTTTCTTCTACCAAATGCAGGAACAACGATACTTCATCGAGCATTCTTTGGTACGAATGAGCTGTTTTTACAATAATAGAATCGGCATATTTTTTAATTTTTACTTCTTCTTTTAATGATAAACTTTTTCCTGTAAATACAATTACGGGAAGATTTTCTAAGCCCGGGCTCTTTTTAACACCATCTAAAATCTGGTAAGCCTGTTTATCCGGAATTCCCATATCAAGAATTACGCAATCAATTTCTTTTTTGTTTAAGGCAACCAAACCGTCTGCAACTTCACTTTTGATTTCTGAATTAATATTATGTGTTTCTAAGAAGAAAGACAATGCTTTTGCATGTTTCGGATTATCTTCTATAATTAAAACTTTTTGCGATTCTTTGGTTATAATGCGCTCAATTCTGGTAAAAACTTCCGGAATTTTATCAAAGGCAGCCGGTTTATCAAGGAAATCAATAGCTCCTTTTAATAAACTTTCCTGTTTTAATTTGTGCGAAGACATAATATGCACCGGAATATGTTTGGTCTGAATGTTATTTTTTAATTCTTCCAGAACTTCCCATCCGCTTTTTATTGGCAATTCGATATCCAGTAAAATTCCGAGTGGTTTATACATAATAGCAAAATTCAGGGCATAATCTCCACGAACGGCAACAATGGCTTTATAACCATTTTTACGGCTGAAGGTTAACAGTGATTTTGCAAAACTAATATCATCTTCAACAATCAGGATTACTTTATCACCTTCGGCAATATCGTCTCTGTCGTCGTCAATTTCTGCAGGAATTACGGCCGAAATATATTTGTTTTTGATTTCTTTTAATTCTGTAACTTCTTGTTCTGTAATTTCAATTGGCGGATTTTTCTCAATCACCACTTTTTTATTCAGCATTCCGTAAACAGGAATACATAGTGTAAAACTACTTCCTTTTCCTTCTGTACTATGCAGGATAATTTCTCCTCTTAATAATTTTGCCAGTTCACGACTGATTGATAATCCTAAACCAGTTCCTCCGTATTTACGTTTTGTAGAACCATCTGCTTGTTGAAACGCTTCAAAAATCAACGGTTGTTTATCTAAAGGAATTCCGATTCCGGTATCTTTTACGATAAAGCAGATTACTTTGTCATCGTCATCGTTTATTTTAATTTCTAAACTTACAGATCCTTTTTCTGTAAATTTAATAGCGTTCGAAATCAGGTTTTTCAAGATTTGCTCTAATCTCATTTTATCGGTTTTAATGACAATTGGAGCATCTTTTGCAAGAATTTCAAACTTAATATTTTTTTGTTTCGCTACTTCAGAGAATAAGTTAGACATTCCGTCTGTAATTTCTTTGGTCGAAACATCCAGGAATTCCAGTTCCATTTTTCCTGCTTCGATTTTAGACAAATCAAGGATTTCATCAATCAAACCAAGCAAACTGTTTCCTGAACTCTGAATCACTTTTGCAAATTCAATTTCTTCATTGTTCATACTATTGCTGTTGTTTTCAGACAATAATCTGCTCAAAAGTAATATCGAATTCAGAGGCGTTCTTAACTCATGTGACATATTAGCCAGAAACTCCGATTTATAACGTGTTGTAAGCTCAAGTGCTTCCGATTTTTTCTGGATTTCATTGTTTTTTTCTTCCAGTAAAACGCTACGTTCAGAAAGTTCTTCGTTGGTTTGTTCCAATTCTTCCTGTTGCACTCTTAATTCTTCTTCAGAAGCCTGCAATTTTTCTGTTTGGGCTTCCAGTTCGGCATTAATAGCTTCTAACTCGCTATGTTGAATTTTCAATTCTTCAGATTGCGATTGTGTTTCTTCCAGCAATTCCATAACACGTTTACGGTTTTGAGTAGATTTTATCGCAATACCAATATTGTTCCCGACCATTTTCAGGAACTCTAAATGAAGATCAGAAAAACCATAAATACTTGCCAGCTCCAGAGCACCTTCTGCCCTGTTGTCAATAAGCGGAACAGCCACAATATGTGTTGGTTTAATTTCTCCCAACGCATAATTGATCTGAATGAAATCTGCTGATAATGATTTTAATTCTAATATTTTGCCCGATACAATCGCCTGTCCAAGCAAACCTTCTCCTTTTATGATTCTTTCTCTGTTTTTTGTCGGTATGTAGCTATATCCTGCTGTTGCATACAATTCATCTCCCTCAAGAATATACATAACACCCGCGCTGCTGTTGGTATAATTACACAAAAACTCAATAACGTCTTTTGTCAGCTGGGTCATTGATTTATCGCCCAGCATTACATTATTAAGCTTAGCAATACCTGTTTGTATCCATTCTTTTTCTGATAATAAACCAAACGAAGATTTTAATGAAGAACTCATGTTGTTTAATGATTCTCCAACACTTCCCAATGCATCTGTTTTGGTATCTTCTACTTTAATATCATAATTTCCGCTCGAAATATTAGAAGCAATAGTACTAATTGCCTGAATCCTTTCGGCTGTTTCTTTGTCTTTTCTTTCCAGTTCTAACTGAAGTTCTGATCGTTCTTTAAAGTCTTTTAAAATTCTGATCAAAAACACAATCGAAATAACAAAAGCAATAATAAACGCTACAATAATCAGTACAATACTGTATGTTCCGTATTGGTCGGAAGTTTCATTTCTTTCTTTTAAAAGAGCCTGTTCACTATTTTCAATTCGTTTAAAATAAGCTCTTAATTCGGTTGTCATTTTTCTTCCTTCCGTAAGATCAAATGTCACTGTATTTTTGCCTAAACGTTTTTTTACAATCTGGTTGTTTAGATATTTAAAGAAATTCGATCGTAACGGTTTTAGCTCATTAATCAGCTTTTGCTGCGCCGGATTATCAATCGTAAGTTCATCCAGTTTATCAAAGTAAGCATTCGATTCTGCTTCTGCTTCACTGTACGTTTTGGCCAGAGTTTCGTCGCCGGTCAATAAATAACCCCTCATCCTGGTTTGTGCATCGGTGATTAGTGATGCCCCCTGATTTAAATTGTAAATAACATCCTGAGTATGGTTTACCCATCTGTTACTTTCCAGTAAATTTTTAATACTAATGTATGAAGCCGTAGAACTGATGGTAAGAACCAGTAACGAAACCAGCGAGCTAATTAGTAAGTTTCTTCTAAAGTTACTTTTCATAGATTTTAATCCGTTTGTTTTTGTTTTAGTTTTCGTATTTTAAAGGAAGTACAATAATAAAGCTTGCGCCCTTGCCTACCTGACTTTTAGCGGTGATTAATCCGTTGTGTTTTTCTACAATTTTTTTGGCAATTGCCAGACCAATTCCGGTTCCTTCATAAGTCTGACGGTCGTTTAAGCTTTGAAAAATGATAAAAATACGATCGAGATAAATTTCATCAAAACCAATTCCGTTATCCGAAACTATAATTCGGCAATATTTTCCATCTTCCGAAATTTCGCCATCAAAATCTTTCGTCGCAATTAATTCTGAAGTAATCTGGATAATTGGTGTTTCTGTATTTCCTGAAAACTTGAGCGCATTCCCGATAAGATTCTGAAAAACCTGTCGTAACTGACTCGGAATACTGTCTATCGTAGGAAGTGCCTGTGTTTTTACAACTGCATTTTTGCTCTCGATCAGATAATCAAAATCAGAGAGAACTTCCTGCAAAACAACATTCAGGTCTGTTTTTTCCGGTTTTACATTTGCAGATAATCTCGAATACGCAAGCAAATCTGTAATAAGTGTCTGCATTCGTTCTGCAGATTTTACAGTACGGTCTACATAATCTATTGCTTTTTCGTTTTCTTTTAGATAAAGGTCTTTTATAATTTTAATAAAAATCTGAATCTTTCGGATCGGTTCATTTAAGTCATGGGAGACGACCCACGAAAATTGCTGTAACTCATGGTTTTTGAGTTCCAGTTCTTCATTCTTCAAAACCAGTTCTTTGGTTCTTTCTGCAATTTTTATTTCGAGATTGTCCTGAGCTTCTTTTCGAATTTTGATTTCTTTTGAAAGTAAATCTTTCATAGCTCTCAATTCGTTTTTTTGCTCGTATATTTTAATAAAGCTTTTTACTTTAAGTATCAGTAAATCTGTATCTACGGGTTTTGTAACATAATCTACCGCACCGGTTTCATACCCTTTGAAGATGTATTTTTTTTCGACACTTATTGCCGATAAAAAGATAACAGGGATTTCTTTTGTTCTTTTGTTTCCGGAAAGAATCTTAACTACCTCAAAACCATCCAGACCGGGCATCTGAACATCCATTATGATGAGACAATAATCTGTTTTTAAAATTTTCTTTAACGCCTCTTCTCCAGACTCTGCGGTATCTACTTCTATATTATGCAGTTCGAGTGTTTTCTTTAAGGCAATTATATTTGCCCTAATATCATCTACGATTAATATCATTCTATTGGGGTAAAACGTTATTGAAATAAATTTTTAAAGTAAGGCTCAATTTTGATGGATTTTTGTTTTTAAAGCTGATTTTTTCTCTAAAAAACAGGTCACAAACTTTCAAATTTATAAAAAAAAATCAGAAGCGATTTTTTATCCTGAAGCTAAATTGTTTCATAATTCCCATGTTTGAGTTTAATAATCTGTTTAAGCAATGGTTACAGGTTATTAGAATTGACTTACACTTGTATTTTTATCAAAACACGAAAGTATTTTCATACAAATGAATAAAAAGATTCAAATTTATCGTGCTAATCTTAACTTCAATGCAGTTAAAATGCCTGAAATGATATTTCTAACTTTAATATAAGATTACATTTTAATCCTCTAAATTTAAAAATATGAACATAACTGATCTTGTTGGACTCTTTGCTGGTATATGCGTCACAATATCAGTCATTCCGCAAATTTATAAAGTCTGGAAAACCAAAAAAGTACGGCAGATTTCGCTTCTTACTTTCAGCGTCCTTACTTTCGGAATTGCGATTTGGGTTGTTTACGGAATCCTTAAGAATGATTTGCCTATTATTATTACAAACAGTGTTTCTTTATTTCTAAATTTAATAATGGTGTATTTCATTATTTACTACGAAAAAGAAAACTGACAGAAACTAAAAAAACAGCTTGGTTTAAGCTGTTTTTTTGGTCTTACAAGTTAAGTGTATATTAGGCTGTCTTAGCTAACGTATTTTGAGAACTGTTGAGAACGTGGTATTTCCCTTTTAAAAATCTTGGAAGATAATTTCTTCCTGCATGTCCGATATTATTCAGAACTTCAGACATATTTATATTTGAAATTTTTCTGATTTCGTCAATTTGTCTTGCTGCCAAATCTATAATTGGTGCAATCATCGTAACATAGTTATAACTGTGTTGCATAACTTCAATTTCGACAATGCTGTTTAAAATGCTTTTTTTAAGCAAATTTTTGATAACACCTTTTTGCGAAATACAATCAAAATCTGCCAGTTTTTCTGCGATCTGGGCATTTTGTCCTTTTATGTCTATATAATTTCCTGTAGGGCTCATAAACATTTTTGTCATTTTAGAAATCATCTCCAGGTTATCTTCCACCTGAATGGTTGCTGTCGGAACTCCAATCAATAAAAATTTGATTCTTTTATTTCTTTCAAAATACAATACATTATTAATCGTAGTAGTATTGCTCATGATTCCTGACTGATCTTTTTTAAGACTGGTAAGATTTCCGTTTGCACCAAAACTATGTTTTAAATGTCCTTCTGAACAGTAAGCGAAAAAGATTGGAGCACAATGAAAAGATTCGATACTAAAAGTGACCTCATCAGAAAAAACCAAATCAAACTGCATGTATGACATTTTATTGTCAAAGCTCATTCCGCTAATAGTTCCTTTTGCCCATTTGTTTTTTACGGCTAAATTATATTCACCGTTTTCAGATGTAAGTGATCCTTCAAACGCTTCTTCCAGATCGTTAAAAATTGTATCTATTCCTCCAGTATTTAAGTAAAGTTTTTTCATTTTGGCTATATTTAAAAAAAATATGGTTAGTGATAATTTACGTACAAAACTTAATGTATAGTTTTCTTCGTTTTTGATAATTCAAATTTCGTCAATGTTGCAAATCAAAATGTTACAGAATTTTTCTGATATATTTCAAAATTTATAGTTGCCTGAAATTTTTTACATATTTTCTTTAAATAAAAAAACAGCTACCCCGGGTTTAACCCTTGATAACTGTTCTCCTGCAAAATAATCGTCTGTTCTTTTTTTTAATCTAATCTTAATTACTTATTACTCAGATGCAATTTCATTAATGTCTGCATTCTTAGAGTAATTTTTCTTCGGAATATCTTTAAAAAATTCTGCTTCCTCAAGATCCGCTGTAGGGCCATATCCTATAAGGTGCGTTCCCTTTTTTTGATCCTGTGTTTCTATTACATATAAGATAGACATATCATCCGGGTCGCTCATACCTTCGTATCGGTGATGTGCCACAATAAAAATATCTTCGGGTTTATATGTCTCTTTTGTGTTTGTATCTATTAAAGTTCCTTCGCTAAATAAAAAATTACAGGTATACCCTTCGTCCTGATATTTTTTGATATAGTCAGTTTCTTTTTTTGAATATTCGTTTTTCATGATCTCTATTTTTAGGTTAGATGTCTAGTTGCTCTAGTATTCAAATTTCATCATTCAACACAAATAAGCTTAACTCAATAGATTTAAATTTTACCTCATTTAAAATCAGTATTTCATTAAACTTCTAAGCAAAACAAACGACAAACGCTACACAACTATAACAATATCAAATACTTAAAATTAATTTTAAAAGAAGAATTGTTCTCAATTAAATCCTGAATTTTAATTTCATCCAGACGCATCAACCAGAACAACAGCAGCTATTTTATATTTTAATTAGTATATTTATTGCTTATAATTACTTTTAAAGGTTGTTTTAAAAAGACAAAAACAAATTTCATGGCATATGTAGATCACGACTTTCTGTCAAAAGGAGGCGAAATGGGGGCGTTAATGCGTGCCAAAGACTGGAACCAGACTAGCATTGGTCCTGTCGATCAATGGCCGCAAAGTCTACGCACCACATTAGGAATTCTATTAAACTCAAAATTTCCAATGTTTTTATTTTGGGGCGAAGAATTAATTTGTTTTTATAATGATGCTTATCGTCCGAGTCTTGGCAATGATGGCAAACACCCTTCCATTTTAGGTCAAAAAGGAGAAGAAAGCTGGCCTGAAATTTGGGATTTCATCAAACCCCTTATTAATCAGGTTCTTATAGGAGGTGAAGCAACCTGGCATGAAGATTTGTTTTTACCTATATATAGAAATGGCAAAATTGAAGATGTTTACTGGACTTTTAGCTACAGTCCTGTAAACGACGAATCTGGAAAAGTAAGCGGGGTTTTGGTTATTTGTAATGAAACTACGGGCAAAATAAAAATCTTAAAAGAATTAGAAGCCAGCAGTTTGCGCTATCGAACCAATCTTTTGCAAACCCCAAGCGCAATGTGCGTTTTCAGAGGGCCGGAATATACGGTTGAAATTGTAAATGACCTTATGCTTGAACTTTGGGAACGAAAAGAGCAAGAAGTTATTAACCTTCCTATTTTTGAAGCACTTCCGGAAGCTGCCAATCAGGGATTAGAAGAAGTTTTACTAAATGTTTATACAACCGGCGAAAGATTTATTGCCTACGAACGTCTGGTACGCCTTACCCGAAAAGGTGAAATTGTCGATACTTATATTAATATCGTTTATGAAGCCTTAAAAGAACATGACGGATCTATTTCTGGTATTGTAGCTATTGCCAATGACGTTACTTCGCAGGTAGAAGCACGAAAAAAAGTAGAGGATGCAGAAGAAAGGGCAAGACTTGCAGCAGAAATTGCAGAAATTGCAACCTGGGATCTGGATCTGCCGACACAGAATTTAATTTATTCTGAAAATCTGTCGACAATATTCGGGCATAATAAAAGCAAAAAACTGGTAAGGGCTGATCTGCATAAACAAATTCATCCTGATGATTTCTACATACTGCAAAGAGCTTATAAAATGGCATTGCAAACCAGCGTCTATAAATATGAATCGCGCATTATAAAACCAGATGCTTCTATCGCGTGGATAAGAGCGCACGGGAAAATTTTTTTTGACGAAAACAATTTGCCGTCAAAAATGATTGGTACTGTCATGGATATTACCGATGAGAAAAACCGCCAGCAGATTTTGATGAAGAGTGAAGAGAAATTCAGGCTCCTCGCCGACTCTATGCCACAGCAGGTCTGGACAAGTGATGCATTGGGAAACCTGAATTATTTTAATAAATCTATTTATACCTATGCAGGATTATCTCCTGAAGCTGTGGATAAAAATGACTGGTTAAAAATTATTCATCCTGAGGATCGCGAAGCGAATATAAATGCCTGGATGGAAGCAGTACTTAGCGGAAATGACTATTTGTTTGAACATCGTTTTCGTCGTCATGACGGGCAATACAGATGGCAGCAAAGCCATGCAATAGCGCAAAAAGACGAAGACGGAAATATACAAATGTGGGTCGGGACGAGTACAGATATTCAGGATCAGAAAAACTTTACCGATAAACTGGAAAGAGAGGTTTCTGAAAGAACGGCTCAGCTGGAAATTAAAAATAAGGACTTAATTAATATGAATATTGAATTACAGTCCTTTGCCTATATTTCGAGCCATGACTTGCAGGAGCCTTTGAGAAAAATACAAACTTTTGCAAGTCGGTTAGCCGATTTGGATGAGCAGAATATTTCGGCGAAAGCCAAAACCTATTTAAACCGAATTGAAGTTTCTGCCAAAAGGATGCAGACGCTGATTCAGGATCTTCTCACCTACTCCAGAACCAATTCTGCAGACAGGGTTTTTGTAAAAACAAATCTCGATGAAATTGCCGAAGAAGTAACAAGCGATTTTTCTGAACGAATTGAGGAAACAAATGCTGTTGTAAATTTTCAGCCTTTGGGAGAAATGACTGTTATCCCTTTTCAGTTTAGGCAATTGCTGCACAATCTGATCGGAAATGCCTTAAAATTTTCAAAAAAGGATGAAGCTCCTTATATCGAAATTACGGCAAAAAGAGCTTTGGGCAGCCAATTAAATATTGCCGTTGATTATCCTGAAAAAATATATTACTGTCTCACCATTGCGGATAACGGAATTGGTTTTGATACAGAATACAGCGAGCGAATCTTTGAGGTTTTCCAAAGATTAAATACGGAAAGTGAATTTTCGGGTACCGGAATTGGTCTGGCAATTGTAAAAAAGATTGTCGAAAACCATAAAGGTATAATTATGGCTCACGGTGAAAAAGGCAAAGGAGCAACTTTTGAAATTTATATTCCTGAATAAAAAAAACGCCAGATTTAAATCTGGCGTTTCTGTTATATTTTATGCTTTATAAACAAAATTTTTAGGATCCGGAATAAATTTGCTCCAATCCATTTCTAAAGCGTGTTCTATTGATTTTACAATATCTTTCATAAGAACAGGCTTAGTTATAAAAAAGTTCGCGCCAAGTATACGGCACTTTTCTATAATTCCGGGCTCACTTGATGTTGAGAAAATCACAACCGGAATATTATTTTTTTCTTCAGAACTTCTAAGTTCTGTTAAAACGTCAAACCCGTTTTTTCCGGGCATATTCAAATCTAAAAAAACAACATGCGGCGTTGGCGGCGGATTATAGATTGCGGTTAACAATTTTTCGCCTCCATTGTATGTTTTGAGCTCTATTTTTTTAGACATAGATTCTACAGCATCAGTAAAGATGCTCAAATCATCTTCATCATCATCTGTGTAGAATACGGTAAAATCAGTCATTGTTTCTTTGAATGGTATTTTAGGATTCAAAGATAAATCAAATTAATTTATTTAACAATTTGTTTTTTAGGTGCCTTTTAAAACAAATTGAAATCTCATAATTAATAAGTTAAATTCTATAACCAAGGAGACTCAAAAATAAACCAACTTTATCATTATCAATTTTTTATGCAAAATCAATCAAAAATTGAATGTTTTAAAAATAACAATTTTAACTAATTTTAAAAAAATAATATTCCGGTTGTGATTTTCTCAACATCAAGTGAGCCCGGAATTATAGAA
>SEBM01000484.1 GCA_004296145.1 Flavobacterium sp. | reverse complement strand
ACATATAAGAGCCTTTTAATTTTGCAAAGTTGATTTATTAACAGCAATTGTATAATTACTGCTAGGTTAATTTTTAATAGTTGCCCTAAATTCTAAAAAGTTAAAGTTAGCTCTTCAATATCGGAGACCTATGTTTATTGTTTGTGGAAAACAATATAATTATTTCCAATTTTCCTGGGTATAATCTTTTATTTCTTCACCCTTTATTTCCCGAGTACTTGCTTGGCCTCTAATAAAAAAAGCCTCATAAGCAGGTTTGTTAGGCACTCTTTTATTTATCATAACTGGATGCACATATTTTCCTTTAACTGTTATCTTGCAGACAGTTTTATCATCTATAAGATAAAATTTTATTTCCTCAAGATTAGAATGAAAATGATTACCAAAATTTTGTTCAATTAAATTGTCAAACAGCAACTTATAATTATCTTGCTTATTTTCAGCTTTTATGGTTAAAAAATCACCATTTTCTAAACCATGAATACTTTTATCATCAGCTAATCCAACAAAAAGTATCCCTCCTTCAGTATTTGCAAATGCAGCGATAGATTTTAAACCTCACGGTGGATATGAAATTTTTCTGAAAGACGATGAAAGAGGTTTTTCTGATTGTGTAAGCAAATTATCTTTTATAAATGAAATTCTAAAACCACTTTTCAAAGCTGATGTCTTTAATAAAGAAGTAGACAGATTTGGTTTTGAAAACATTCAGGAATACTTAATCTTTAATCCTTTTGAAGCCCAGATCGATACCGGAAATATGATGCAGGAATTGCTCAAGCAAGCAGTCGCAGCAGATATTCTGATTCTCAATCAGCAAACCGTAACGTCTTTTCTGGATAAAGGAAATGGGGTAGAAGTGGTTTTGAATGATTTTAGTTTTACTTCAAAAAAAATACTTTTTGCCACTAACGGATTCGCAAATAGTTTGACACAAGGCGCAGTCCAACCGGCAAGAGCACAGGTTTTAATAACAGAACCAATTCCTAGTTTAGATATAAAAGGAACTTTTCATCTGGATCGCGGCTATTATTATTTTAGAAATATTGGCGACAGGATTTTGCTTGGCGGCGGCCGAAACCTCGATTTTGAAACTGAAAACACAACTGAATTTGGGCAAACCAAAATTGTTCAAAATAAATTGGAAGATTTGCTGAAAACTGTAATTTTACCAAATCAGGAATTTCAGATCGCGCATCGTTGGAGCGGTATAATGGGAATTGGGAACAGTAAAAATCCTGTAGTGACACAATTGTCTGAAAACGTGTTTTGTGGAGTGCGTCTAGGCGGAATGGGTGTTGCAATCGGTAGTTTAATAGGAACAGAATTAGCAGATTTAATATAATGGCAGTAAAAAAAACAGCACCAAAAAAGACAACAACAGCAAGTAAACCAAAACCAAAATCTTCGCCAAAAAAATCAAACCGGTCTTTTGGAGAAAAAGTAAAATGGTTCTTTATAAAATTATTTTTATGGTTTTTCGGTCTTTCGATCGGATCCGTTATCTTGTTTAAATATATTCCGGTTCCTTTTACACCGTTGATGTTAATTCGGGCTATAGAAAATAAATTAGACGGAAAAGCAGTTTATTTTGATCATGACTGGGAACCAATTGAGAAAATCTCCAAGAATTTGCAAAAAGCAGTTATTGCCAGCGAAGACGGAACCTTTTTAAGTCATAATGGTTTTGATTTTAAAGCACTTCAAAAAGCATATAAAAGTAACGAGCGCGGTCGTAGAATTCGTGGCGGAAGTACCATTTCGCAACAAACAGCCAAAAATGTATTTCTGTGGCAAGGCAAAAGTTATTTCAGAAAAGGTTTAGAAGCTTATTTTACTGTCTTAATCGAAGTAATATGGGGCAAAGAACGTATCATGGAAGTTTACCTGAATAGTATAGAAATGGGTGATGGCGTTTATGGAGCTTATGCCGCAACACAACATTGGTACCGCCGCGACGCTTCGAGTTTAACTCCTATGCAGGCGGCCGGAATCGCTGCGATATTACCAAATCCGAGAAAATTTAAGGCAACAGGATCTTCTAGTTACATAAACAGAAGAAAGGAAAGAATTGTTCGTGAAATGCGTGCTGTTGGAAAAATAAATTATGATGGGAAATAAAAAAGCCTTTCTTGTGCTCTTAATATTTACATCAACGTTAATTTTTGGACAAGGTAAAACTACAGAAATAGGATTTATTACAGACAATGATTTATATACATCGTCAAAAAATGACATGTATTATACCAACGGTTTGGAGTTGTTTTATAGATTTTTATCTAAAAATAACAACAAAAAAATCAATAAAAAAATTACGGAGTTTCGTATCGGGCAATATATTTATAATCCTCGTTACATCAATTTTGCAGGGCGTGATTATAATAACCGTCCTTTTGCAGGGTATATTTTTGCAGAAGCCGGACGAAGTTTTTTTTACAACAGTGAATCAGTTCTAAAAACAGATTTTCAGTTGGGATTTGTTGGACAGAATTCTTTGGGAAAAGAAACACAGGAAGCTTTTCATCATGTTATCGGATACAAAAATGTTTACGGCTGGGAAAATCAAATTCATAATGCTCTGGGTGTTCAGGCGCATGTTATGTATTCTAAAAAGCTGTTTCCAAGTAAGCATAATGATTTTTTTGATCTTCATTTTCAGTCAGAAGCAAATCTGGGAACCATTTTTACAGGCGTTTTTACGGGTTTTCTAACCAGAATTGGCTTTAAAAAGTTACTACCGGTTTACGATTCAAATTTGCATGACGCATCGGTAAGTTTTGAACCAAAATTTAATGTAAGGGAATTTTATTTCTACGCCATGCCAAGTGTCAATTACCAATTTTATGACGCTACAATAGAAGGAAGTTTATTTAATGATACTAGTCCGGTAACTTTTAATCTGGAACCGCTGCGCTTTAATGCCGAGGCTGGATTGAAATACCGTCACAATAATCTCAATTTATTGTACTCTTTTATTTATCACGGAAGAGAATTAGACAGTCATGATATCACAGGATCTTTTTACGGATCTATCCGGGTTTCTTATTTGTTTAAATAAAAAAAGCCGTAATAATACGGCTTCTTTAACTTGTTTTATATAGATGATGTATGATAAATTTCGGTGTACTAATTCAGAAATATTTAAAAACGATACCTCATTGCTTTGCAAAAACAAATTTTTTGCAAAGAAACATATTTTATTTTGTTAATTCTACCAATATTGTGTTATATAATAGTAAAATAAGACATAATTTTTTTTCAGTTTAAAATGGACTTGTGAATTTTTATAAAACCGACTGTTAAATAACAATATTCATTAAAACACCAATAT
>SEBM01000483.1 GCA_004296145.1 Flavobacterium sp. | reverse complement strand
TCTCATTTTTTAAAATTTTATAGTTATATTAATTGTATTATTAAGTTTTATTTTCAATTTTATTGAATTAATTGTGGTTTAACGTTTCATGGCTATCACATCAATATATTGATCTATTTATAAAATTATAGTGAGCGTAGTAGCTGTAAATAATATGTCCTTACCATTACTCACATCTTTAATAAAATTTCCACTTTGAAACCATGTTCCTTCAACAGTTAAATTCAGGTATTTATTAAAAGTATATTCAAATGAAGTTCCTAATTGATTTCCTATTTTTTTTAAAGTTGAATTGGAACTGTCGAACAATACTGAAACATTGGGCTGATATATGCCATCATTTACCGAAGCCCTCCAAAACATATCATAATCGATATTGAAATTTAATTTTTTTGTTAACTGAAATTCCAGATAGGGATGAATATCAACTAAGTTTGATGGCCCAATTAAAGCAGCTAATCCAAAGTATGCCCCCCGGGGGAAAAGAGGATTAAATGTTCCTATGGTCCCGTCACTTTGAATTTTATCACCTGAGATATATTCGGCTTTTAAACCTATTTTTTGTTTTGCTTTATTCACGTCATAACTGAAAGAATTGTTGATTGAAAATGTCCAGGCACTAATATTCTTACTATCGAACTTCCCAAATTGATATGCAGCTTCTATATCATAATTCCAATCAGAATAATTCCCATAAATTCTTGAGCCCACTGTATTTCTATTTTCCCTGCCAGAAAAAGTATTATAAGTACTATTTGATTTCTGAGTATTTAAAATATAGATTTCTATGTTATTAAAATATTTGACCCTATTTATACTTGTATATAAACCAGATAGTTTTGTGTTTGTATCGATCTTATCATTAAAATTTCCAAACCTGTTTTTTACAAAATACCCATAAAAAACATCTGTAGAAAAATTGTTCCTATGATAAGTGATTTTCATCGCATCAAATGCCTGTCTGCTGTTTGGTCCTTCTCTAACTGAAATCAATCTTTGAGATCCATAATATAATTCCTGTCTTCCCAGCCTAAAGTTTAAACTATTTAACTTAACGTCGATAAATAACTGATGCAGATCTAAAGGATTTTCCTCCAAAGGATTAGGATCTATTCTACTAACAGAAGAACTGCTTTGTAATTGACTGAACAAACGAAATGAGTTTCCTATTTTTAAATCAGCATAAAAAAGAGCTCTGTTGAGTATAAAACCATTATCGTCTCTATAACTATCGTCCCAATTTTCATTCTCAAAAAGTTGGTATTGCGTCCTGTTTTCAGCTCCAAAAAAAAGAAATGCCTGAGACTTTTTGGATATCGTTATTTGTTTGATTTTATAATAAAAACTTTGGTTTGTGCTATCAATTGAAATGACATCATTATACCTTAAAAATTTGAATTCATTCACCTGCTGTGCATAAACAGCTGAACTAAACACAACAACGAGTATCAGAAAATATTTTTTAAAATTTATTTTCATTGAAGCCATATTCCAATTTATTCCAGTATAACTCTTCTCTTTTAATGAAAACTTTGTCTATAGCATATTTACCTCCACCGAGGATGAATAAGGCAACAGCCATTCCTATCCAAAGGATGAAGTATTCGTAGCCCTCTCCCTTTAGCGTTCCAAACCAATTCATAAAAAATCCATTTTTAAGATGTGTCGTAAATATCATTCCCAAAGGAAGAATTATATAGAAAAATGAAATCACTCTTGTTCCGAGCCCGATAAGGAGTGCAATTGCGCCCACAGTTTCCAAAATGATTACTAAAAGGCCCATAATCCAGGGCAATCCTATGATTTGAGTGAAGAATACCATTGTATTCGAAAAACCCAGGCCTCCAAACAGCCCAAATAATTTTTGCATACCATGCATCAACACAACAAAACCGAGAATAAATCTTAAAATTAAAGGTGCGTATGATTCGCTTGTTTCAAATAATTTATTTTTCATAATATTATGTGCTATTAATGTTTTTACATCCGCTGTTTCAAACTGTAATTACTGGTCTAACTTTTTATATATGCAGAATACATCCACACCATTTTTTCCTGTTCCCGAATATAATCACTCATTAAACTATTAGTTCCTGTATCATCTATTTCTGCAGAAAGATCAAGAATTACTCTTTGTTTAGATAAAAGGATTCCAAGAGATTCTAAAACTTTATCTACAGAATGTTGTCCGTCAATTACCTCGTTTGTTTCTAATATTGAGGCCGTTTTAAAATACTCGGTAAAATTGTGATTTGGTCTGAATCCTAATGTTAGTATTCTTTCAGCAACTTCATCAATTTTTAAAAAGAGATTATTATATAAGTCTTCAAATTTTTGATGTAATATAAAGAAATCGTCGCCTTTAATATTCCAATGATAACCTCTCACATTTTGATAAAATATTGAATAGTTAGAAAGCAAATCATTCAATTGACAGGCTAATTCTTCACTTTTTACAGCATTTAATCCTATGGCATTTAAATCGTTCATTTTTTTATTTTTTTAGTTTTCTGTACTTCTCTGACTGTTGCTCCTATTAAAAATGTACCCCCAGAAAAAAAATCATTTTCTATTCCTATTGAAGTTTCAATTTTACGGTCTAATACCACAACGTAGTGCCCTTCTGGTGAAATTTGAAAATCATGTTCATAATTTTCAATTACTTTTTTAAGAATAGCATTATTTGCTTCATTAGAATTTAATGTAAATCCTAATGTTACATTTAGAGATGTATCCGTAGCCCAGAAATGCTTATTCTTTTCTGTGTCCAATCTTTTTGTTGTAAATTCCATGTGTACTTTTTTTGGTTATTCACTTTCTTTTATATTTTTTTATGGTGTATTGATACTATTTATCTCATCTTCAATTTCTGAATCATTGCTGCATTCAAATTATCACTATACGCCCCATAAGCGTCGACCAATAGTCCTTTTACTCCAGACTCAGTTTGTATTGCATATAGTATTGACGAATCATCAGGATTAGAATCACCTTCAAAACGATAAAATGCATCAACATTGAATTCACTGGATTCAAATGTTTTATTCAACGTTTTACAGCTTAATGTTGAGTTACTAAGATTAAAATCAAAAGTGTACCCTTCAGCTTGTTTTGTATTTATTGCCTCTGTTAGTGTATCGTAATTAGTCATTTTCTTATTTTTTTTAGTTAGTTAATACTGAGATATTTTCGGTTGTTTACCTTTGGTATTTTATAAGATTCTTACACTCTAATTCTTAGCTTTTAAAATCTTGATGGTATGATTTCGTTTTCGATAGAGCAAAACTAATTCGAAACTCAACTTCAATTTCTATGGAAAAACGTTATACGGAACGCCG
>SEBM01000482.1 GCA_004296145.1 Flavobacterium sp. | reverse complement strand
TTTCTGACCGTTGTTTTGTATTTAAATTTATTGTAAAATTGTTTTATTAAATCAGTGTTAAAAATGAGAAAACTTTTCCTACATTTTATTACACATTTAATGAGAAAAAGATAAGAATCCCTCAAAAAGATGCACATGACCTGCATCTTTTTTTTATGATATGTATCATTTTTTGTATTTAAGAAAGTCTCCTAATTTTGAAGGCTTCAAATAATATCAAAAAAACATGATTAGAAAACTGGTAACTATATCTTTTCTTGCATCTGCACTCACAATACAAGCTCAGGAAAAAACAACAGATATAGATTCAATAGACATTCAGGGAAAATTTATTTCTACACCCTATAAAAATGCCAATCAAAATATTTCTGTTATTACAAGAGCAGATATTCTAAATTCACCGGCAACAAGCATCGATGAAATTTTGCAACAAATTCCCGGGATGGATATCAGAAGGAGAGGTGCAAATGGTGTTCAGAGTGATATTGGTTTCCGTGGAAGTTCTTTTGAGCAGGTTCTTCTGCTTGTAAATGGCATTAGGATGAATGATTCTCAAACCGGCCACAATTCGCTGAATGTTCCTGTTGATCTGGAAGATGTAGAGAGAATTGAAATCATCAAAGGTCCTGCAGCAAGACGTTTTGGGCAAAATGCTTATGCCGGAGCTATCAATATTATCACCAAAGCCAATCCCGGAAAAAGAGTAAAAATAAAAGCTGAAGGCGGCGATTACAGATCTTACGGTCTTGGTTTGAACGCCAATTTTGGAAATGAAAAATTTTCAAATCTATTACAGGCAAATTCAAATTCTTCTCAAGGTTACCGACACAATACAGATTTTGAAATAAAAAATCTTTTCTACCAAAATCAGTTAAAAATAAAAGACGGAAGCATCAGACTGCAAGCCGGTATTTCAGAGAAAAAATTCGGTGCCAATGGTTTTTATTCTTCACCTGCTGCAACCGAACAATATGAAGAACTTCAAGCTTCTATTGTGAGTTTGGCTCATCAGCAAACCTTTGGAAAATTAAAATTAAATTCAAATGTATATTGGCGAAGAGGACAGGATATGTATCTGTTTAACAGAGAAAAACCTGAAATTTACAGAAATATGCACATCGGAAATAATGTGGGTGGTGAAGTGAATTCAAGCTACACTTCAAATTTGGGAACGACAGGATTGGGTGTAGAATTAAGAAAAGAATTCCTGGCAAGTAATAATCTGGGACACAGAGAAAGATTTGTTTCTCAGGTTTTCTTTGAGCACCATTTATCATTATTAGATAAAAAATTAAATATTACTCCGGGAATTTCCTGGGCAAATTATTCTAACGAAGGAAATTTCTTTTATCCGGGATTGGATGTAGGATACAGTTTTTACGAAAACAATAAAATCTACGGAAATATCTCAAAAGTTCACCGTGTACCGACCTTTACAGATCTTTATTATTCGAGCAAAACCGAAAAAGGTAACGAAAATCTTCTTCCGGAAAGTGCTGTTTATGCAGAACTTGGGTATCAATATCAGTCGAAAAATATCTTGGCAAAAGCAAGTGGATTTTACCGAGGTTCAACTGATGCAATTGATTGGGTGAAAAACTCGCTTCAAGATACTGTTTGGTACGCCAAAAATATTGGAGATACTGAAATCAAAGGTATTGAAGTAGAGTTGGGGCATCAGGTTTTTGACTGGATGAAATATACTCTGGGATATACTTACCTTGACAATAAATTTAAAGAATTTAATAATGGGTATTCCAGATATGTGCTTGATAATCTGAAACATCAGTTTGTAGCTAAATTAAATAATAAATTTCTAAAATACTTTACCAACGAATTGGTTTACAGATACAATGATCGTGTAAATTTAGGAAGTTATAATCTTTTGGACGAAAAATTAAGCTTTACAAAAAATGATTTGTCAGTTTATATTTTGATCAATAACGTTACAAATTCTGACTACACAGAAACTTTTGGAGTTACGATGCCGCAGCGATGGTTTCACGTAGGTTTTACTTACAATATTAATATTAAGTAAACTTAACATTAACTAATCGTTAAATCATTTACTTTTGCAAAAATTTTTTGGATGAAACTTATTACAAGTCTTGGTTTTGTTTTGATGACGAGTCTTTTTAGCGCTCAGGAACATATCTCCGCTTTTAATGCACTGACTGTGACTTATAAATTTCATCCAAAATTTTTCCTTTATGCTGAAGGTCAGATGAGAGGTATTGAAGAATATACTTATCCCGATTATTACGAAATAAAAGGTGGTTTAGGATATAATTTGACCAAAAATCATAAACCTTTCGTTGGTTTAGGAAGATATGCAACATACAAAGATCATGCAATCAACAAAGAAGAATTCCGTGTTTGGTTACAGGATGTAATTGATATCAAAACGGGAGTTGTGAAATTTGAAAATAGATTTCGCGCAGAAAAGTCGTGGTTTTATGAGCCGCAAACTGACAAAAGATCCGAGAGAATGCGTTATCGCTACCGTTTGAATGTTTCTGTTCCTTTAAATGCTAAAAAAATTGCACCCGGGACTTTATTCGCAAATGTTTATGATGAAATATTTATCGTATCTCCTATAAAACCTTCATTTGCGAGAAATAGAGTCTATGGAGGCTTTGGTTATCAGATTGATGAAAACTTTGGTGTATTGGGTGGTTATTTATGGCAAAGAGAGTTTGAAGCAAAGGGTAACAAAAATGTACATTTTATTTATTTAGCTTTAAACATCAATATCGACGGCACAAAAAGCGAGGAAACAAAAACCTATCATTTCCCTGGAGCCGATTAATATTTCTCAGACAAATATCGGTAAGCTTTTAAATATTTGTTGAATCTTGTGATGTCTTTTGCCGTAAGTTCTCGGTTTACTCTTCGAAGATCCATATTATCACGCAGATCATTCAGCTTTACCGCAACTGCTAAAGGAGATCTTTCTGTTCTTTTTACGAAATCATCGTAAATTTCGTCCTGATCGTATTTCGTAAGACAACTTACTGCATATAAAATATACTCAGGAAAACCTTCATTTCTTAAATATTCTATACTGAAATCCTGTGGATTGTCTTCTACAACATCATGCAGAACTCCCACAATTTTTTCATCCATGGTTTTGCCATATTCCATTACACGCATTACATGGGCGATATACGGAGCATGGTATTTGTCTTTCTGACCTTTATGTGCTTTATCAGCTATTTTTATGGCTTTATGTAAAAGTTCTTCTTTTGTCATCACTAAATAATAGAGTACAAAAATATAAAACAGCGTTTATAAATTCTCATTTTTTGTAAATAATTTAGAAGATGTTATCAACAATCTTTCGC
>SEBM01000481.1 GCA_004296145.1 Flavobacterium sp. | reverse complement strand
ATTTTCTTGACTAAGCGTATTACTATGGTTGAAGAAGACAAAATTTATTTAAAGAAGTTCGGAGAAAATTTAGAGCGCATAAAAAAAGAGAAAAATCTCTCATACAGAAAGATAGCTGCAAACTGTAATATTGAATTTGCAGACATCAAACGATATGTTGATGGAAAAATTAATCCAACACTACTTTCACTTGCCGATTTAGCCAAAGGTTTAGGAATTGAACCGAAGGAATTATTGGATTTTTAGAATAAGTTAATAACTCTCTCAAATGAAGTCACTTTTCAATTTAACTATCTTACTTTTTATCTTAAACGGTTGCAAAAACAGCGATGGTTTAATGAATTATGAACTACCTAAATTAAAGGCCGAAATTAAAATACCCGATTCTTACAAACCGGTAGATAACATTGACATTAACAGGATTATCTCAAGGCCTGATGATATAGGATTTAGAGAGGAAATGTTAAATTTTTATAAGACAAACCCAAAAACTAAATTGCTAATTGATACGCTGAATCCTTACAGCTTTATTATGATTTCGGAAATCAGTGAATACGTACCAATAGATTCTAATTCTTTTTACGGTACAATTGAATATGAGAGAAATAGATCTAGTTCTAGCCCAGCTGTAGAAGACTCCACTTATTATGTAGGCTCTAAGATTGACTCTGTTCCAAATTTTAAATTCCTGACTTCCAAGTACGAGAGAAAGCTAAATGGAAGACATAGGTTTAGTCATTTATTCATCATTTCATCAAAAAATAAGACTTTGGGAATTAGCTTCTATAGTCCTACGGATGAAAAAAGAAAAGTTATGCGGTACATAAAGACAATAAAGGAAAGAAAAGTGTAACTCAAATAGAACTACACCCTAACAAGAAAGGTACTTTTGTTTATAGTAAGCGGTAGTGGTTTATTGTTATTCTGCTCGGGGCTACTTTGAGAAGCATCAATCAGGTAACGGCTGATGCTTTTTTGTTTGTTAAGTTGCTGATTTACTGTGAATAAGTTGCTTTTCAGCTTGAATAGAAATAATGTTGCAGAAATAAATAACATCATAGAACTTCATCAAACATCTTGAAGGTTCAAGTAAGCTCCCCTTATAGCTTCCCCGATTTCCGTTTTTTGATATGAGGTTATAATTGTCGGTAAATATTTGATTTTGTTTTTCAATGTATATATTTGTAATACTACCACATACAATTATATAGGTATGGCAGAATAAGTTCACATTAACGCTCCAAATATGCAAAATCATGAATGGTTAGACAAGAGGACACCTAGATCAGTTGACGAACTTCGACTATGGTCTGAAAATCCTAGATTAACCCCTGGCGAACAGCATATCTCTCTTAGTGATTATACTGAAGATTTTACTTCAGAGGAGCCAGAAAGAATTAGCTTCTTTGAGCTAGCTAAGGCGATTGTTAAACAGGGATTTGTTCCTTTTGACCCTATTATAGTTTGGCAGAATCCAGCTAATGGGAAGTTTTATGTTGCGGAAGGAAATAGGAGGGTGTTAATATTAAAACTTTTGAGAACCCCAAATAAAGCTCCAAGACAATATAGAGGTTTTTTTAGAAATTTATCTGCCCAAATTGCTAGAGATACAATCGCAAAAGTAATGGTAAATGTTGCTCCTACTTTTGACGACTCTATTTGGTATATAAACCAGCGCAATAATAATAGCAGTTTGCAAAGGTCTTGGGGACGTGTTCAACAACAAAGATGGGTAAATGACTTATATGTAAAATATAGTGGCGATCTTGAAAAAATCAGGGATGTTACGAATATGAGTCAAGCTGACCTTGAGGCAATAATCAGAATAATTAAAATAAAGGATTTTGTTGTAGAAAATGAAGTAGCTAAACATTTAAGTGAAGAGATTTATGAAAAGGCGACTTCAAGAAATTTCCCAATCACTATTTTAGAGAGGCTATTGGCCAGTCCTACAGTACGAGAAAAATGGGGGGTAGAATATGAAGGTGTGAATGTGAACATTATTTCAAATAAGAGTAGCTTTTATGAGATGTTTGCAGATTTGATCAAGAAAATCGTACTTAGAGATACCGTCTATAGAGACTCTCCAGACAGGATCACTACAAGAACTGTAACAACTCATCTTGAGGACATCCTTAATGGTTTACCAAGTGTATCTTTTGAACCAGATGTAACTGTCCCAGAAAAAGTGGAGGCTTCTGTAGTAGCAGATAAGACTGCGGCGGTAGAGGAAGAAGTTCGGGATGAAGAAGTTTCAGTATCTGAGCAGAGAGTTTCTCTTAAAAATGATCCTAATCGGCATTTTTTAATTCCGAATTTTTATGAGATCAGTACTACCAATTATCGTTTAAATGGTCTTTTTGACGAGCTTCAGAGGATTAGAATAACTCACAAAAATTGTATTGGGGCATGTTTAAGGGTATTGCTTGACTTATCTGTGCTTAATTATATTAATAATGAAGGTTTAGAAACCGCAATTTCTAGTGCTTACCGAGTTAACTTGAGAGATGTTCCTTTAAAGAAACGTATTGAATATATAAAAACACATAAGTTAACAGGGAATACTCAAAAAATAGCAAACAGATTATTGGACGAAAACGGAGAGTATAGCCTAGATGTACTTAATGGCTATATACATGGTGCTGATACGCATTATTTAACAAAATCGTTTTTAAATAACTTTTGGAGTTCGCTGTTTCCTTTATTTGAGTTATTTTTGGATATTAAAGAAAAAGATGTTTAATTCTCCACTACGATACCCAGGAGGTAAAAATAAGCTTACAGCTTTTTTTGCAAAGATATGTGCAGATAATAATGTGAATGGACATTATGTAGAGCCTTATTCTGGGGGAGCTTCTGTTGCTCTTTTTCTATTGATGGAGGGAATAGTTAAAAGAATAACCATCAACGACATGGATCGTTCCATATATGCTTTTTGGTATTCAGTATTAAATCATACAGAGGATTTGTGCTCTTTAATAGAGGAAACGCCTTTAGATATACCGAATTGGAGGCTTCAAAAAGCAGTACAACAAAATAAAGAGCATTCTAATTTATTAGATTTGGGTTTTTCCACGTTGTTTTTAAATAGAACAAATAGGTCGGGTATTATTAATGGCGGCGTGATAGGTGGGATAGGGCAGCATGGAAAATATAAAATTGATTGTAGGTTTAATAAGACAGACATTATAAAAAGAATCAAAGCAATTGCTGCATATAGGGAAAACATACAGTTGTTTCAAATGGATGCAATAAATCTGATCGATTTAATTATTATTAGTTGAAAGTCTATAGTATATTTTAATGTCTAGGTGGCTTAGAATTTTTGGTTCGAACTGAATCAC
>SEBM01000480.1 GCA_004296145.1 Flavobacterium sp. | reverse complement strand
CAATTTGTGAATCCTGATGTTTTGAAATTAAAGCAATTAGCATTGCAAACCAACGGAAAAGCTTTTTTCCAGGATCAATCTGCTGATTTGATTAAAACGTTATTAGAAAACAAAGAATACAAATCAATAGAGAAAAATATTTCAACAAAAACACCAATTATTGACTGGGTTTGGTTGTTAGTTTTAATTGCTGTTTTACTGACTTCAGAATGGTTTATTAGAAAGTATAATGGATTGCTTTAAGAAGGTGCAAAGGTTCAGAGGTGCAAAGGGACAAAGTTTAAGCAAGCGCTAAACTTGAAACCTGAAACCTGAAACAAAAAAACAAAAAATAATGGATTTCAGGCTAAAAGTATTCTATACCGTTGCAATCAGGCTCAACTTTACAAAAGCTGCGACGGAACTGTATATTTCACAGCCAGCGGTTTCTAAGCATATTCAGGAATTAGAAGAAACTTATAAAATAAAACTTTTTGAGCGAAATGGTTCTAAAATAGTTTTAACTCCGGCCGGAGAAATTCTGCTAAAACATACCAAAAATATATTCGAAATATATCGAAAAATAGACTTTGATATGAGCACATTCGTTAGTAAACGCCAGGGTTTACTGCGTTTAGGATCAAGTACCACCATTTCACAATATATTATTTCTCCCGTTTTAGCACGTTTCCATCAAAAACAGCAGGAAATAAAAGTCAATCTTTTAAACGGAAACACAGAACAGATTGAAAATGCTTTAATTAATAAAGAAATTGAAATCGGAATTGTAGAAGGACAATCAAAAAATCAATCCATAAAATACATTCCGTTTTTAAAAGACGAATTAGTTTTGGTCTGCAGCAGTAAAAATCCTTTAGTTCAGAAAAATGAAATTTCGCTAAACGATTTAAAATCAATGAAATTCATAACCAGAGAACGAGGTTCAGGAACACTTGAAGTTATAGAATATGCTTTGAAACAAGTTGATTTCAAAGTGTCTGATTTACAAATCGAAATGCAGTTAGGAAGTACAGAAAGTATAAAATCATATTTGTTAAATTCAGATTGTTTTGCTTTTATGTCCATTCATGCAGTTGATAAGGAATTGAAAAATAACGAATTAATAGTTTTAGATGTAGAAAATTTATCCATAGAAAGATATTTTTACATTATAGCATTACTTGGAAAATCAGATCCTTTATCAGAATTATTCATCCAGAATATTTCTTCTTACTATAATCTGAAGTTATAGCCAATTGTATTTTACGATTGGCGATTTCAGAATAAACAGCAGACCTTTGAAAGGTAATAATTAAGTACCTTATTTTGAAAACGCAAGAGCATTCAGCAACCAATTTAGTAGAAGTCAGCATTTATTTTCAACAGGCAGTTTTTGCTTTGATTGTTGGTTTGTGTTTGTTTTCAATCATATCTCCGCCAATTGCTTTATTGTTGGGAATTGTTGTTGTGAATGTTTTCGGAAATCCGTTTATAGACTTTAATCACAAAGCCATTACATTTTTACTTCAGTTTTCTGTAGTAGGTTTAGGTTTTGGGATGAACGCTGCAAGCGCTTTTTCTACAGGAAAAGAAGGTTTTTTCCTTACTATTTTCTCTATTTTCAGCACTTTACTTTTTGGTTTCCTTCTTGGAAAATGGTTTAAAACAGATAAAAAAACGTCACACTTAATTTCATGCGGAACAGCAATTTGCGGTGGAAGTGCTATTGCGGCTATTTCTCCGGTGATAAAATCAAATGAAAATCAGACTTCAATAGCTTTGGGAGTGATTTTCATCTTAAATTCAATTGCATTATTTGTATTTCCATTTATCGGTCACCAGCTTGATTTATCTCAGAAAGATTTTGGGTTATGGTGTGCAATCGCCATTCACGATACAAGTTCTGTGGTAGGAGCCGCTAATAAATATGGCGCGGAAGCTTTGCAAATTGCAACAACTGTAAAATTGGCAAGAGCTTTATGGATTATTCCGATTTCAATCTTGACAGCCATTTTATTCAAAAATAAAAACACAAAAATCAAAATTCCTTACTTTATAGGATTGTTTATCGTAGCAATGCTTTTGAATTCTTATGTGCCAAAAATTGCTATAATTGCACCGCATGTAGTAGGAATTGCAAAAATTGGACTAACCGTAACGTTGTTTTTAATAGGGGCAACTTTAAATATAAATACTTTAAAATCAGTAGGAGTGAAGCCTTTTCTTCAGGGTTTTTTCCTTTGGATATTTATTGCAGGTTTGAGTTTAACCGCAATACTTTATCTGGCTTAAGTTGCTATTTTACGTTTGAAAACTTAACAACAGCTTTGCCAACCGGACTGTATTTTTTTCCTTTAAAAGAAAAACGCTTTTCAATTACAAAATCAAACTCTTTTTTAGTTTTTGACATTGCTGCAATTTCTTCAGGAACATCAACTTCATAATCATCTTCCGTATTTTTCGCCTTTTTATAAAAACCTTTTGTTGTTATAATAAAATCACGAAAAAACTTTTTACCATTGTCTGTAACGACCGTATAAGAACTTGACCAGTCAGAACTTACGCTATTAGAAAGAGAATAATAATCTACCCGCATCAATTGTTGGTATTTACCATCAAATCCCGCAATAAGATATAAAAAGCCATTGTAAGGTGCGCCTGGTCCGCCATTGGCATGTCTTATGGTAAAGGCATATTGATCTTCACCAATTTGAACTAATTTTGGTTTAGGAGATTGAGAAAAAGAACCAAATGCAGTAATAGCGGGTCGAAAAGATTTCATTTCCCAGGAATTTCCATTTTTTGCAAATTTAGCCAAACCAAGTAATCCACCCGTAAAACGACTGACTTGCAAACCATCTTCATCACCTTGTGATTGATTGAAAAATAATAATTTAAACTGATTTCCTTTTGAATCTGAATAATCAATATTTTCAAGCAGTCTTGTTGCAACTCCTTCTGTATAAGGAAACAATTGATCTCCATCCATGTCATTGGCATCAGGATAAGCTTGCGGTTTGCAGGTTTTACAGATCCAGTTTATAAAGGTATTTTTATCCTCTAAATGAAACAATTTTCCAGGAAACAATTTCAGCATTGTTTTTTCTGGATTCAAAGGATCTGCAACTTTTAAGGTTCTTGACGTATTTAATATAGTATCGCTGACTTTTTTGAGATACGTTTCAGGATTTTGAGAAAAAACAGTTGAAAATCCAAGTATGAAAAGAAAGGAGTATATAAAGCGCATCGGAGTAAATTAAAATATAACTAGCACAAAAATAGACATTTGTTTTGAAGTATAGTTTGGAAAATTACGCAATAAAATTGCCTGAGGTAATTAAAAGTGAAATTATGATAATATTAATT
>SEBM01000479.1 GCA_004296145.1 Flavobacterium sp. | reverse complement strand
ACAATATCCAGTTTTTTTTCTTTGATTACACGCATTACTTTATTCATGTTTTTATAATCAAAAGAGATTAAAAAATGAACATCAATAGTTTTTTCGACAATTTCAGAAACCTCAATCGCCATTTGCGCAGTGGTTTTATAAGCGGCTATTAATCCGCCAACACCTAATTTTGTGCCTCCAAAAATTCGAACTACTACTATAAGAACGTTTGTGAGACCAAAAGATTGTATCTGTCCGTAAATTGGTGCGCCCGCTGTATTGCTTGGTTCACCGTCGTCATTAGCACGATATGATATTTTTGGTGCTGTACCAAGTTGATAAGCATAACAAAAATGTACTGCGTGCGGATGTTGTTTTTTTAAAACCTCAATTATTGGTTTTACTTCTTCTTCAGTTTCCAAAGGAAAAGCGTAACCAAAGAATTTGCTTCCTTTTTCTTTAAACAATATTTCTTCAGATTCTGAAGCAATAGTTTGATACGTATCGTTATATTCCAAAAGTAGATTTTCTAAAGTATTTTTTTTTCAAATAAATCAACCACATCTTCTTTTCCTACCTGCAGATTCCAAACATGAAATCCAAGTGCAGCGGCAGCATCAGTGTTTTCTTTTTTGTCATCTATGAACAAGGTTCGTTTTGGAGACAGTTCGTGTTTGTTGATTAAATATTTAAAGGAATCAGGATCTGGTTTTCTTTTCCCGATTTCAAATGAAAAATAAACCTTTTCAAAACATTGATAAAAATCGCTGTAAAAAGAAATTCCGCTTTTGTTTTCAAAAGTTTCAATATGGATAGAATCTGTGTTGCTTAGTAAAAACAAACGGTATTTTCCTGAAAGCATTTGGAGGAACTCCAAACGATATAAAGGAAAATCTGTCAAAACAGCATTCCAGGCCGCTAAAATTTCTTCTTTGGAAGCATTAGGAAGTTGTTTCTGGAATCCGGCTATAAATTCGTCATGCGAAATTTCTCCAACTTCAAACAAAAGATTCAGACGATCCAATTCAGAATTCCATTCTTTCATGCCTAATTTCTGTAATCCCGAAATCGTAGCCTGTTTATCTAAATTGATAAAAATATCTCCAAAGTCAAAAATTATAGTATCAATCATGATTTCTAATTTGTATTAGTTCATCGCTTCCAATATTGATTTTTGATGAAATCTTTCCGGATAATCCTGGAGCTTTGGTTCCCTTTTCAAAAGAAATATTTCCTTTAAAAATTCGTGCCTCATCCCAAATATCCTGATCTATAAAAGTTTGTAAAGTTTGCAAACCGCCTTCTATAATCACAGATTGGATCTGATTTCTATATAAAACTTCTAAAATTTGAGGAATTATATCCTGGTCAAAATCAATTACTTCAAAGGTAGTGTTTTCTTTTTCGCCGACAATTTCAGATTTTGTAAATACAATCGTTTTAACACTGTCATCAAAAACAGCACTTGTATTTGGAATTCGATTATTCTGGTCCAAAATAATTCTGACAGGATTATTTCCGCTCCAGTTGCGAACATTTAATTTGGGATTGTCATCAATAACAGTTTGTGTACCAACAAAAATCGCCTGTTCTTCACTTCGCCATTTATGAACCAATTGTCTTGAATAGGTATTGGTGATCCAAACTGGTTTCCTGTCCTGATTAATTTCTTTTTCCGGCGCCAGAAATCCGTCCAGACTTTCTGCCCATTTCAATATAATATAAGGACGTTTTTTTTGATGAAAAGTAAAGAACCTTTTATTAAGCTCGTTGCATTCATCTTCCAAAATACCAATTGTAACATTAGAACCAGATTCCATTATTTTTTTGATTCCTCTTCCTGCCACTTTTTCATTAGGATCTACAGTTCCAACAACAACCTTTGGGATTTTATGTTCGATAATAAGATCACAGCAGGGAGGAGTTTTGCCAAAATGACTGCAAGGTTCTAAGCTGACATATATAGTAGCTTTTTTTAATAATGATTTATCCTTTACAGACCGGATAGCATTTACCTCTGCATGTGGTTCTCCTGCTTTTTTGTGCCAGCCTTCACCAATAATTTTGTCTTCGTAAACAATTACGCTACCGACCATTGGGTTTGGATAGGTAGTTCCAAAACCATTTCGGGCTAATTCGATGCAGCGTTTTATGTATTTCTCATGTATATTCACAGTGCAAAAATAAGGTATTTTTGAGTTTTTGTGCCGATAGTTAGCCCGATAGTTGTGAAACAATCCAAATTGTTATGAAACTATCGAAAAAGTATCTTTATTTTTGTATAGATGTAATGTATATCACGAAAATGAAAAATTGGATTATCAGAAGAATAAAAAGTGAAGACAACCCGGCAGTTGCAAAATTAATACGATCTGTTTTTGACGAAATGGAGATTCCTAAAGTAGGAACCGCTTATGCAGATCCATATCTGGATTTGATGTTTGAAGAATATAACAAAGCCCGATCTGTTTATTTTGTTGTTGAAAATGAAGGTGAGGTGGTAGGTTGTGCCGGAATTGCACCTTTAGAAAATGGAGATCCGAAAATTTGTGAATTGCAGAAAATGTATTTTTTACCAAAAACCCGTGGTTTGGGAATTGGAAGCGTCATGATGGAGAAATGCCTGAATGAAGCAAGGAACTTTGGTTTCGAAAAATGTTATATTGAAACAATGCCGTTTATGCTTGCGGCCCAAAAATTATATAAAAAATCGGGATTTGAGTATTTAAATGCGCCGATGGGAAATACCGGGCATAGTTCTTGCCCTGTTTGGATGCTGAAAGATTTGCAAAACGGATTGTAACAAAATCTGTTTATGTAATACTTATGTGAATGCCGGCTTTTGCCTGAATTAATGCTCAAATATCCATAATGAAAATCAAACAATATCGTACTCAGTTTATTCAGGAATTATCTCCTTTTTATGATGCATATGAAGCTGAGAGTTTTTTCTATTTGATTCTTGAAAACAAACACAGACTAAGACAAATAGATCTGGCGCTAAATCATGAACTGGCTTTTAGTAAGTCTGATTTTGTGATTTGGGATTCTATTGTGGAGCAATTAAAGAAAGAAGTTCCAATTCAGTATTTATTAGGGAAAACGCATTTTTACGGAATGGAATTCGATGTCAATGAGAATGTTCTGATTCCGAGACCTGAAACAGAAGAATTGGTAGAGTGGATTATTAATGAAAATTCAAATGTTTCAAAATCTAAAAAACTGAAAATTTTAGATATTGGAACAGGAAGCGGATGCATTGCTATTTCGTTGGCTAAAAACCTGCCAAATGCTGATGTATATGCAATTGATATTTCTAAAAAAGCATTGGAAACTGCTAAATGGAATGCTTTAAATAATAAAGTAGATGTTACTTTTATG
>SEBM01000034.1 GCA_004296145.1 Flavobacterium sp. | reverse complement strand
TTAAGTGCATCGGTTATTTTATTAGCGACAGGTGCTTTTGCTCAGTCAACAACAGCTACAACATCGAGATTTGGAATTAAAGCAGGCGTAAACTTGGCTAAGATACATTCAAGCGGTAACAACGACGCAGCTTATAACGACAATGCAAAAAGCAATGTTGGTTTTAATGTTACTGCCTTCGGAGATTTCGGTGTAGCAAATAATTTCTTCATTCAACCGGGTATCTCATTACAAAACAAAGGTGTTAAGTTCGAAGGATCAACATCAACAACTATCGGTGCAGTAACATCTACTACAAATTCATCCATTAAAACAAATGTAATGGCAATCGAAGTGCCGGTTAATGCAGTGTTCAATATCCCTACAGGCGATGCAGGAGCAGTTCAGATTAGTGCCGGTCCTTATATCGGCTTTAACATTTCCGGCAAAAACAAAGGTACAACTACTGTAACAACCTTAAACAATAATACAAATGCCAGCACAACAGCTACAAACAGTAACGACAGCGATTTAAGCTTCGGTAGTTCAACTGATAAAAACCAAAGCAGCATCGATTTCGGAGCTAATTTTGGTTTAGCTTACCGTGCTTCGTCAGGTATATTGGTTGGGGCTAATTATGGCTTGGGATTAAGTGATTTAACTCCAAAAGATTCAAGAGCTAACGCAAACAAATTTACAAACCGAATTATTGGTTTCTCAGTAGGTTATTCTTTCTAAAAATAATACCTTAAAAAGCGTCCTGATTTAAAATCGGGACGTTTTTTTTTGCCTAATCGTAAAAGTTCCAGGTAACGCCAAACTTCAATAATGCATCAGGCATCGGATAACGGTTCACTGTAAAATATCCCGGCGAAATCAATCCTTGATTAAGATAATCATATTTAACAAAAATATTTGCCCGTTTTAAGTTTGCCTTTAAAAAAACATCTACAACAGGAGTAGATTTCAAAACTGTTGCATCACCAACATAAAACTGCGATAAGGCAGGCGAGTAAGAATAATTTGCATAAGCTGTGTTGTATCTTACGTCGAAACCAATATTTGTTTTCAGCACTTTAAAAAAGATTCCTTCGTTTTACTATTTTTCTGCGTTTGTTAACACAATTGTATAGTAATTTCTAAAAAACGCTGTAATAAGCGCAAGAGCTAAAGCTGAATCAGCTGCAGCTAAAGTTAAAACAAAAATTGATGCAATTTCTCCTGCAATATCATTAAGAAATAATGATGAAATCACAAAAAATAAATTCAACCCGAAAAACATAAGTTCGATTGAAATTAATGACATCAATAAGTTTTTTTTATTTGAGAGAATACCTAAGATCCCTAACATAAATATAAATAAAGCTGTATCGGTAAAATCTTGAAAGGTATTAAGTTTTGACACAAATCCATCTTGGAAAAACATTGTGGTCATATTATAGTATGCTACATTAGTTAAACATTTAGTTTGTATAAACATTGATTTTAAATGCGTAAAATTACGTCTTGAAGGGATCGAACCTTCGACCTATAGCTTAGAAGGCTACTGCTCTTCCAACTGAGCTAAAAACGTTTTCCCCAAAAAAGAATTATTAATGTTGAACTTCTTTTTTTGCTTCACCAAAAAATGCGAGTCAAATGGTGAAAAAGAAGAAAAGTAATCCGAAAAAGGTAATGTTACTTCCAATTGTTGATAATTGGTTTCATCCTAAATATGCATCAGGATAATCAGGAATACGACGAGGCATTCCAGCAAGTCCTAAGAAATGCATAGGGAAGAAAGTAAGGTTTACCCCTACAAAAGTAAGTCAGAAATGAATTTTTCCAGCAATAGCAGGTAATGCTACTCCAAAAATTTTTTCAAATCAATAATATACTCCGGCGAAAATTCCAAATACTGCTCCCATTGAAAGTACATAATGGAAATGTCCTACAACATAATAAGTATCATGGAATGCAATATCAAGTCCCCCATTAGCTAAAGCAACTCCAGTTAAACCTCCTACAGTAAAAAGGAATAAGAATCCTACTGCAAAAAGCATTGCTGGATGGTTAAGGTTGATCGCTCCTCCTCACATAGTTGCAAGTCAGCTAAAAATTTTAATTCCGGTAGGAACCGCAATAATCATAGTTGCTGCAGTAAAATATGCGCGAGTATCTACATCAAGACCTACAGTATACATATGGTGAGCTCAAACAATAAATCCAAGAATACCAATAGATACCATTGCATATACCATTCCTAAATATCCAAACACTGGTTTACCTGCAAAGTTTGAAATAACATGGCTAATAATACCGAATGCTGGGATAATTAAAATATATACTTCTGGATGTCCAAAGAATCAGAACAAATGTTGATAAAGTACAGGATCTCCTCCTCCAGCTGGATCATAAAAACTAGTATTAAAATTACGATCAGTTAAAAGCATTGTAATTGCCCCAGCAAATACTGGAAGTGAAAGTAATAAAAGAAATACTGTAATTAAAATTGCTCATACAAATAAAGGTAATTTATGCATAAATAATCCTGGCGCACGCATATTAAAAATAGTTACGATAAAATTAATAGATCCTAAAATTGAGCTAGTCCCTGATAAATGTAAACTGAAAATAGCTAAATCAACTGAAGGCCCTGAATGCGCTTGAATAGAAGAAAGTGGTGGGTACACTGTTCATCCTGTTCCTGCTCCACTTTCAACAAGAGCTGAAAGAAGAAGCAAGATTAATGAAGGTGGCATTAATCAAAAGCTAATGTTGTTCATACGAGGAAAGGCCATATCTGGTGCTCCAATTAAAATAGGAACGAATCAATTCCCGAAACCTCCAATTAAGGTAGGCATCACCATGTAGAAAATCATTAAGAAAGCATGCGCAGTGATAACTACATTATAAAATTGATAATTTCCAGCTAAAATTTGTTGTCCGGTTCCTCCTAATTCTAAACGAATTATGATAGACATAACTGTACCTAAAATTCCGGAAAATGCTCCGAAAATAAAATACAAGATCCCAATATCTTTATGGTTAGTAGATAATAATCATCTAGTAGTTCAAGCAGCAAAACCGGTTGAAGGAATTGTACTTGAAGCCAATGTAAATTTAAACAGCATTATATACGTAAAACATATATATATAATACTTTTTCGAGAGAAACGAGATTCGAACTCGCAACTTTTGGTTAGACAGACCAACGCTCTACCATTGAGCTATTCCCCCTTAGACAAATAAAATTTGCCCTTTATTATACACCTTCTCCTCAAGTATATACAGCTAAGAAAAGGAATATTCAAACAACGTCAACGAAATGTCAATATCATGCAGCACATTCAAATCCTACATGATTTTGCATAGTAAAATGATGTTTAACTAAACGTACTAATGAAACAGTTAAGAAAATAGTTCCAATAATAACGTGGAATCCATGTAACCCTGTTAAAAGATAAAAAGTAGTCCCATAAATACCATCAGAAATTCCAAATGGCGCGTTTAAATATTCATAAGCTTGGAAAGAAGTAAAGATTGATGCAAGTACTACAGTTAATAATAATCCAGCAATCGCTTCTAATCTATACCCCCCTAAAATAGCTGCATGAGCTCATGTTAATGATGCTCCAGAAGTTAAAAGGAGTGCGGTATTTAAAAGAGGAATTAATCATGGACTAATAACTTCAATACCTTTTGGAGGTCATACGCAACCAATTTCAGGTACTGGATTTAAGCTTGCATGAAAATATGCTCAGAAAAATGCTAAGAAAAGCATAACTTCTGATACAATGAAAAGAACCATACCAAAACGAAGTCCATGTTGAACTGGAAGAGTATGTGCTCCTTCAAAAGTTCCTTCGCGAATAATATCGCGTCATCAGAGAGATGCGTTTAAGGTTACAGAAATAAGACCTAAAACAAAAAGGGTGAAACCTAATTTATATGAATGCATATAAAGTGTAAGCCCGAATAAAGTGAAAAATGCTGAAAAAGATGACGCTAAAGGTCATGGGCTTGGATCTACAATATGAAATGGATGTAAAGTTGTTCTTTTAAGAGATACTGACATTTTTTAATTAAAAATTATACTTTTATTTATAGAAAATTCTAATAAAGAATATATTATTATGAGGAACTTTTTTTTGTACCATATTTTGAACGTCCTTTTTTACGTCCTTTTAGGCCTTCAAAATCATAAACTCCTCTAACTAATTTATATTTAATTCCTGGGAGATCCTTAACACGCCCTCCACGAACCATAACAACAGAATGTTCTTGTAAGCTATGTTTACCTTCTCCAGGAATATACCCATAAATACGCTTACGATTACTTAAACGTAATAACGCTAATTTACGTAACGCAGAATTTGGCTTTTTAGGAGTTCGTGTTACTAGTTTTATACAAACTCCTTTCTTTTGCGGACATTGTTGTAACGCAGGACGTCGCTGTGAACGTTTTTTTGCTATGCGAGGTTTTCGAATTAATTGATAAAATGTAGGCATTTATTTTTTTTTGGCATCTACAGTTAACTTGGTTTTAGTAGCATTTTGTAACGCTTTACGCGCTCAAAATGGATGATTTGACGTATCTACATCTAATTGTAAAAACGTTCTAAAAAAAAGTCAATTTTTTTTGTAAATGGACCCATCTTTTAATTGTACATTGCTTAACGTTAAAAATGGATGAGTATTTTTACGCATTTTATGTCCGGAAAGATTTGAACTCTCAACCTTTAGATCCGTAGTCTAACGCTCTAATCCTTTGAGCTACGAACATTTAATTATAATATTTTGGATACAATTTTGAAAATCATTAGTATTTTTACGCTCAAAACCTTGCGGCTCTTACACGAAAAACCTATCTCCGTAGTAGTCTTCTACGTTTCTAATTGGAAAATTTATCTTGAGCCTAATTTCTTGCTTAGATGCTTTCAGCAATTCTTTCAGTATAACGTAGCTATTCGGCAATGCTTTGAGTAAAACAACCGATCCACCATAGGTTATCCCTTCCCGGTCCTCTCGTACTAGGGTTAGCTTCTCTCAATTTTCCTGCGTTTGTGGTAGATAGGGACCGAACTGTCTCACGACGTTCTAAACCCAGCTCGCGTACCGCTTTAATAGGCGAACAGCCTAACCCTTGGAACCTTTTTCAGCTCCAGGATGCGATGAGCCGACATCGAGGTGCCAAACGACTCCGCCGATAGGAGCTCTCAAGAGTCATTAGCCTGTTATCCCCGGCGTACCTTTTATCCGTTGAGCGATGACTCTACCATTCGAAATCATCGGATCACTAAGACCAACTTTCGTTTCTGCTCAACGTGTCCGTTTTGCAGTCAAGCAAGCATTTACCCTTGCGCTCCACAACCGATTAATCCGGTTTGAACCTACCTTTGTACACCTCCGTTACTCTTTAGGAGGAGACCGCCCCAGTCAAACTAGCAACCATGCATTTTCCCTTTTTCTACGAAAAGGTTAGCTTTTAAAAGAAAGAAAGGATGGTCTTTCACGAACGCCTCGCTCTTCTTTTTACAGAAAAACTTTAAAGGCTCCCACCTAAGCTACACATTCTTTTTTTAGCAGCAATACAGAGGTCTAGTCAAGGTGCACGGGGTCTTTCCGTCTAGCCACAAATAATCCGCATCTGCACGGATATTTCAAATTCACTGAGTTCATGCTGGAGACAGCGAGGAAGTCGTTACACCATTCATGCACGTCAGAACTTACCTGACAAGGAATTTCGCTACCTTAGGACCGTCAGAGTTACGGCCGCCGTTTACTGGGGCTTCGAGTCAATGCTTGCACACGTCATCTTCACCTTCCAGCACCGGGCAGGTGTCAGACCCTATACGTCATCTTACGATTTTGCAGAGTCTTGTGTTTTTACTAAACAGTCGCCCCCTCCTCTTTAGTGCCACCTCCAAAACCTATTTTCATAGGAATCTTCGGTACTCCTTCTTCCGAAGTTACAGAGCCTTTTTGCCGAGTTCCTTCAGCACGATTCTCTCAAGCGCCTTAATTTATTCAATCTGTCCACCTGTGTCGGTTTAAGTACGGTTTTTTGCTATGTTATTTTTTTCTCGAAAACAATTAAAAGTAAAAAGAATCTCATAACTTAATAACTTCAAAATTGCTTTATAAACAAATTTTACAAAATCCCATCGAAAAAAGCTATCGCACATTTTTTCTTAGGGGCCGTTTCTATCAAAAGCGGGTTATCCTTGCTTTGAAAACCTTGGACTTTCGGCGATAATGTTTCTACATTATTTGTCGTTACTCATGCCAGCATTGTCGTCTCTGGTCGACTTTCTCACTTTTCAGCAAAAAATCAATCTTTCTCCAGAGCGTTCCGCTACCATCCAAAAGATCAATTTTCTTTTGAATTCGCCGCTTCGGTTTGTAGTCTTAAGCCCCTCTACATTTTCGGAGTAAAAATACTAGGCCATTGAGCTATTACGCACTCTCTCAAGGATGGCTGCCTCCAAGCCCACCTCTTGGCTGTTATAGCATAAATTATCTCCTTTACCACTTAGACTATCCTTAAGGACCTTAGCGATCGATCTGGGCTGTTTCCCTCTCGATTTTGGACCTTCGCGCCCAAAATCTGTCTACTTCATTATTCTTTCTTGTATTCGGAGTTTCCTTGAAATCGGTAGAGTAAACTACCCCCCTCATCCATTGAGTGCTCTACCCCAAGAAGAAATCATGAAATGCTCTACTTCAATAGATTTCGCGGAAAACCAGCTATTACCAAGTTTGATTAGCCTTTCACCCCTATTCACAAGTCATCCCCGTATTTTTCCACATACGTGGGTTCGGTCCTCCACGGTCTTTTACGACAAGCTTCAACCTGCTCATGAATAGATCACTTGGTTTCGGGTCTCTTTCTTTATACTTTCCGCCCTTTTCAGACTCGCTTTCGCTACGCCTACACCTAACGGCTTAAGCTCGCATAAAAAAAGAAGTTGCTGGCCCATTATGCAAAAGGTAAATGGTCATTTTAAAACTCCCATCGATTGTCAGCAAAAGGTTTCGAGTTCTTTTCACACTCCTTTGGGTTCTTTTCACCTTTCCCTCACGGTACTCGTTCACTATCGGATCATAGATATGGTTTAATTTTTGAGGATGGCCCCCCAATATTCAAACAGACTAGCGTGTTCCGTTTTACTTAAAAATACTAAACTAAAATATATTCCTACAGGGCTTTCACCTTCTTAGGCATAAGTTTCTTGAGAAAATTCTCCTTATTTCAGAAAATTTTAGTTCTATTCCACTTTCGCTCACCACTACTCACAGAATCTCCGTTGATTTCTTCCACACAAGTTACTGAGATGTTTCACTTTACTTGCTTGCTTGCTGCATACGCAGCTTCCAAATATTGGAAGGTTTTCCTAATGGAAAAATACAGATCACCATAAACTTCTCTGTATTATTTTCGTAATTTTTACGTCCAGCACTATGACCTAGGTCTCCCCCCTTTGCCTTACACTTTTCCACATTATAAAAACTCTCCAAGTTGGATTTGAACCAACGACCTAATGGTTAACAGCCATCCGCTCTACCCCTGAGCTACTGAAGATGAAAAACAATTTTTAAGCTTTTTTTGTTGCAACTGATGTTGTTTTACGTCAACCATACGGTGCATTTTCTAACGCAATACGATGAATTTCATCACGTTTTGTAGAAATTGGACTTTTACCGTTAGCTAAATCTTCTAATTCTTTTTCTAAAACAGGAGCAAATCTTCCTGAGAATTTTGAACTCGTTGCTTTAGAAAAAGCTATCAAAGCTTTACGTTCACCTTTCTTTTCATCAAGAAAATTTACTTTATATGTTGTACGTTTACCCCTTTTACGCATTTTTAATGCTACAAAAGGTGAGGCATTTAACATGCAATTCGATAAAAGAGCTTTTGTTTCTTTTTTATTATTTTTTGCACGTAAAATTAAAAGGGATTTAAATAAGCTTTCCACTGAATGCTTTTTACCCTTTTTTATGAAAAATTGCTTCATATTTTGAAAAAATCCAATAGAATTCATTTTTGATAAAAAAAATTTCCTCCTTTCTTAGAAGAGAGAAAAAGAAAAAAGATAATTTTAAAGAAGGTTGGATTCGAACCAACGAAGAACAGGGTTCAATAGATTTACAGTCTACCGCTTTTGTCCACTCAGCCACTTCTTTTCCGAATAAATTTCTTCTAAAAAAAAACTATTCTAAAACTGCTGCCTGAAGAGTAGATAAAATTGGTTCAAAATCGTAAACTGTGGTTTCTGCTGTAGATCACATTTCATAACTAGCGATTCCGATAGGCATGAAAGCATGATTTACTCCACAAAGTTCACTACATTGTCCATAATATAACCCTTCACGTTTAATAAACATTGAAGTTTGGTTTAAGCGTCCTGGGCATGCATCAAGTTTAATTCCTAAGCTTGGGATTGCTCATGAATGGATAACATCACTTGAAGTAATCATCGCACGTACATTCATTTGTGTAGGCACAAAAAGGTGGTTATCTACAGTTAAAAGACGGTGAGAAGATACAGCCTCTTTTGAATAAAGTTCATCATCTGAAAGCATATAGCTATCAAAACTTGCTGAACCTTGTGCTTCAAAAGCTAAATTTTGGCTGCTTAATTGCTCGTTATAAATCGTTGCAACAACTTCTGGATCCAAAAATTCGTAAGATCAATATCATTGGTGACCTACTACTTTTACTGTAAAAAGTGGTTCCACAATTTCATCAATAGAATAAATAAGTGAAAATGACGGGATTGCAATTGTAATTAAAATTAATGCAGGGATAATAGTTCAAACGATTTCGATTGATGATGCGTGTACGAGGCGTTCAGTTTCTCCGTTTGCATTAGCAAAGCGTGATAAGCATGCGCTTAAAATATAAATTACAAATCCTAAAATGAGTGTTAAGAAAATCATGAGATCATCATGAAAACAAATAATCCCTTCTGCGATTGGGGAAGCTGGTGTGATAAACCCAAATTGATAGTTTTTCGCAATACTTGCGGTTGAGTTTAATGCTCCAGAAATATCATTAGATGCGATTGAGTTCAATAAAGCAAAAACATTAAAAATCGATGACATTATTAAATCACTTAAAACACATGCTTACGGGTAATGGGAATCGAACCCATATTAGCTGCTTGGAAGGCAGACCATTTACCATTAATGGATACCCGTGTTGTTAAGTATAAAACTTAACGTTTAAAATTTGAAGTTAGTTTTTTAAAACTGAAGAACTAAAAAGAAGTTTTACTAATTTTGATTGTTCTTCAATTTTTTTTTTTGTTTCAATGTAAAAATGAGCAACATAAAGTTCTGCACCCATTTCAATTACATTTTCTTCACTATCTTCATCTCCAAACCCAAATAACAATGATACAAACGCAAAAAAGAGGAAATCGTCAAAAAGATCGATATCTAATTGTGGCATTATTTATAATATAATATACCTTTATAAAACAACTAGTGTCCTACAAAAATATCTTTTAAGTAAATACAAGTTAAGATGGTAAAAATATATGCTTGAACAGCAGCAACCCCTAATTCTAAGAAAGTTAATACAAATAAAATAAGAATTGGAAAAAGATTTGCTACCAAGAAGAAATCTCCCATTAAAATCATTGTTCAGCTAAACCCTACAATAACTTTTAAAAGAGTATGTCCAGCCATCATATTCGCAAAAAGTCGAACTGAAAGGCTAACCAATCGGAAAGTATATGAAATAAATTCAATTGGTACTAAAATAAACATCAAAGGTACTGGTGATCCTGATGGTAAGAAAAGGTTAAAAAAATAATGTACCCCGTGTTTTCTCATCATTAAGAAAAGAAGACTTCCAAATACAGCAAAAGCAACTCAAAAAGTTAAAATTAAGCTACTAGTCCCTGTATCAGAATAAGGTAACATTCCCATTACATTATTAAAAAGAACAAAACCGAAAATTCCGCACACTTTTAAATAAAGAGCACCGTTATCTTCTACGTCTTTTCCTAAATTATCTACAAAAAGTGGAGCTACAACATCTTCGATAATATCACTCCCTTCTTCTTCAAGAATAAAATCTTCATCATCTTCTTCTTCAGCACCTCCTAAAAGAAAAAATGCTGCTAAAAATGAAATAAAATTTTCATCTCAAACAAGAGCAAAATCAATTTGTGGATTAAAAGTATAAGTCACACTTCCTTGATCTGCTGAAACTCAATCTGCGGCTCCAGTACTATGTCAAAAATTTCTAAAAGTACTTCCTGCAAATTGTGCTCCTTCATCTTTTAAAACTTCAGCTACAAAATCATCAAATCAAAGGAAAATAAATGATCCTGTAAATAAATGAATAAATCCTAAAAGAAAAATATGTGAAAAATCATTGATAAAAAAAGTGTATCCAGCTGTTCGGGCATAAATAAATAACGCTATAAGTGCCATTACAAACAACGGAGCATTAAGAGAATTTAAAATTAAGTTACCATTTAATAATGAAAGTGAAAAAATATCGTATTCAGTTTCAAAAACGTAGTTTGAAAAAGTGGATACATTCTCGAAAAGGTGTTCAGTGTACACTCAAGTCGCGCTATCAAATTGTTCCAAAGGAGAATATACTAAAGATGAAATCAATGAATTTAAAATCATTATAAAACTATCTCTTACGGGAATCGAACCCGTCTTTTCACCGTGAAAGGGTACTGTCCTAACCTATAGACGAAAGAGACCTAAAAATTTTGAGTGCACTGGGACTCGAACCCAGGACCCGCGGATTAAAAGTCCGATGCTCTACCAACTGAGCTATGCACTCATTTTATGAGCACTAAATTTTGTCTAGAAGTGGGATCGAACCACTGACCTAAAGATTTTCAGTCTTTCGCTCTACCAACTGAGCTATCTAAACTAATACCCCTTTAATAATATATTTTACAGAAATTTCTGCCCCTAATGCCAAAGATTTTAAAAGAGAAAGCACGCGGTGTAGGTATTGTAAACTATCTTTATCGTTTAATAAAAGTTTTAAAACTAAAATACGTTTATGTGTCACACGTTCAAATTGATCTCGCGCTTTTTTATCTACGTGAGGTGAACGTAAAACAGTAAATCTTTCAATTTTTGAGGGTAAAAATACATTTGACACTTTTAAAATTCCAAAACGTGTCAATTTTTCCTGTGTTAAAACAACAAACCGATTTAAATAAAACGGATGAAATGCTTTCAAAGTGATATGCACTGTTATAGCTTTAATTGAAGACATTTAACGTGTAGATTTTTTTAAATCAGCTCAAGGATTTTCAAGAGAAAATATACGGTATTCTTGAGCTAAACTTACTTCTTCATACATAATACGTTTATTAAAATCATCGTAACGTACTTCAATATATCCACTTAACGGGAAATCTTTTCTTAAAGGATGGCCTTTAAACCCATAATCTGTCAACATTCTACGTAAATCAGGGTGGTTTTTAAAGAAAATTCCAAACATATCTCAACACTCACGTTCATATCAATTAGCCGCTGGGAAAATTGAAGTGATAGAATCTACATAAGCCCCTTCAGGAACTGCTGTAGTAATAGTTAAACGATTGTTGTATTTAATTGAAAGAAGGTTATAAAACACTTCAAAACGAAATTTTCGTTCAGGATAATCTATTGCGGACAAATCAATTAATTGACGAAAAAGCGCATATGTATGATGTTTAAGAAAATAAATGATATTTCAAATTTTTTCAGCTGGAACTTTAAAAAAAATTTGATTTGATACCGAATAAAATAAGATATCAGGAAAGTATTGCTTTATTTTTTGTATAAAATTTTCCATAAAAAAATTCATTGGTGGTATTAAAAATTTTTAACGTACTAATTCAGCAGAAGCGTTAAATGCAATTAAAAGTGAAGCTGCAAAAAGTAAAAACCCTAAAGCTAATGGTAAAAATACTTTTCACCCTAAACGCATTAATTGATCATAACGATATCTAGGTAATGTCCCACGAATAAGAATAAATAATGTTACAATAAACATTGTTTTTATTGCAGCATTAAATGCACTAGGTATTCAAGTAAAAGGTGCAAAATCAAAAAAAGGTTGTCATCCTCCTAAAAATAATACTGAAGTTACAGTTGACATTAAAATAATGTTACCATATTCTGCTAAAAAGAAAAGTGCAAACCCCATTGCGGAATACTCAACATTATACCCTGAAACTAATTCTGCTTCTGCTTCTGGTAAATCAAACGGATGTCGATTTGTTTCTGCCAATGCACAAATTATAAAAAGAATAAATACTGGAAATAAAGGTACACAATATCATACATTTCGTTGACTTTCAATAATGTTTGAAAAATTTAAACTCCCTGAAACTATAATTACACAAAGAAGCACAGTTGCAAAAGAAATTTCATAAGAAATCATTTGTGCCGCAGAACGTAATCCTCCTAAAAATGCGTATTTAGAGTTACTAGATCATCCTGCCATAATTACAGTATGTACTCCTAAAGATGATAATGCAAATACAAATAAAATCCCTAATTTAAAATCAGCTAACACTTGGTTTTCTCCCATAGGAATTACAGTTCAATTTGCAAGAGCTAATCCAAAACTTGCAATTGGCGCAAAAGTAAAAAGTAAAACGTTAGAACTTTTTGGTAAAATAGATTCTTTTAATAAAAGTTTCAAACCATCTGCAATAGGTTGAAGTATCCCAAAGAACCCAATAATATTTGGCCCTTGACGACGTTGTAACGCAGCTAATAAGTGACGTTCATACAACGTGAAATATGCGATTGCCAATAAAAGTGGCAAAATCATTGCTATAAAAGATATTATTTTTTCTATGTAAAAAAACATTTTAAGAAAATAAATTCTCGGGGCAGTAGGATTCGAACCCACGACCTTCTGTCCCCAAAACAGACGCACTAATCCACTGTGCAATGCCCCGAGTAAAAAATATGTAAAGCTTTATGAAATAGTCTCTCTAAACTATATTAAATCTTAATTCAACCACAGGTTCCCCTACGATTACCTTGTTACGACTTCATCACGGTTATGAGTCCGTCTGTCATGCTGTCTTCAAAATATAATAACTCCTAAAAATATATAAAATATTTTATGTAAAAGTTTTTTATACTTTAAAAAATAACACTTCTAGCCGATCTCACTCCCCTGACGTGACGGGCGGTGTGTACAAGGCCCCAAAATATTCACCGTAGCGTGCTGATCTACGATTACTAACGATTCCGACTTCATGTAGGCGAATTTCAGCCTACAATTCGAACTAAGGTTGCTTTTTTGAGATTTGCTTCGGCTCACACCTTTGCAACTCTTTGGCACAACCATTGTAACACATGAGTAGCCCAGTTTATAAAGGCCATGACGACTTGACCTCATCCCCACTTCCTTCTCAAATTACAAAACAAGTTACAAAAATATGTAAACTTAGGTAGTAATTTAAGAATGTCCTGTAAAGTACTATTTTTAAATTTAGCAATTACAAGCAAGGGTTACGCCCGTTACGTGCTTTCGCATCACGTCTCACGACACGGGCTGACGACAGCCATGCAACACCTGGTCGAAACTGGTAAGGTTATGCGCGGATTATCAAATTAAACCACATGTTCCACCGTTTTTAAAAGACCCCCGTCAATTCCTTTGAGTTTCGATCTTGCGACCGTACTCCTCAGGCGGAAAGCTACACGCGTTAGCTTTAACACTGGAAATTTTTCCAACGTTTCACTTTCATAAGTCAAGGCGTAGACTACCGGGGTTTCTAATCCCGATCGCTCCCTACGCTTTAGTCCTTTGGCGTCAGTTTTAGCTAGTTAGTTGTCTTCACCCATGACACTCCTTCTTCTTTCCAAGAATTTTAACCCTCTTGAAGAAATACTACTAACCCCTCTAAAACTCAAGAAAAACAGTCTTAGCAAACATTATAGAATAACGTTCTATACTTAAGCTGCTAACACACGAAGATCCGCCTAAAGACACTTTACGCCCAGTTTGTGCGAATAACGCTCGCCCCCCTCGTATTACCGCGGCTGCTGGCACGAGGTTTGCCGGGGCTACTTTTCTAAGTAATGTCATTATCTTCCTTAGCAACAGAGTTTTACGACCTGGTTATTTTTACAGCCGTTAATCACCCTAGCAATATTGCTGGATCAGGGTTTCCCCCATTGTCCAATATTCCCCACTGCTGCCTTTAATAAGTTTGGGCCTTGCCTCAGTCCCAATGTGGCCGATCGTCCTCTCAGACCGGCTAAGCATTATCGGCTTGGTAAGCTTCTAATCCCACCAACAACCTAAACCTACGTAGAGAAACCCTTAAGCGAGCCTATAACCCTCTTTTTTTTTCTTTTCCCAAAGATTATTATTCCGCATTAAAATGTTTCCATTTGTAACGTGAACTTAAGGACATTCTTTCTACGCATTACGCACCCGTTCGCCACTCCTAAAAATAATTTCCATCATTTTTTTTGCGTTCGACTTGCATGTGTAAAGCATATCACAAGCGTTCATTCTGAGCCAGGATCAAACCCACTTTTTCTAAAAGAAAGATTTTAAAATCTTTTTTATCAAAAATCTATGTAAAATTCTAAGAGAGAATCTCAACTATAAAAATATAAAGAATACGAAGCTACTAT
>SEBM01000478.1 GCA_004296145.1 Flavobacterium sp. | reverse complement strand
TTATACTTGAACACGTTTCCACTTTCCTCTTTTATAGAAAAAGATTCCAGCCAAAGTAATAGCCGTTTCTGCTACCGGAATTGCAATAAAAACTCCTGTTGGACCCATATTAAAATGTTTTGCCAATACGAAAGCTAATGGAATCTGGAATAACCAGAATCCGAAGAAATTGATTCCTGTTGGTGTCCAGGTATCTCCTGCTCCGTTGAACGTATTTATTAAAACCATTCCGATTCCGTAGAAAATAAAACCGATGCTCATTATTTGTAAAGCTTCAATTGCAACGGTTTTAACTTGTTCATCATTTGTAAAAAACGAAATGATATATTTTCCAAAAAACAAAGTAATAACCATAATAGAAGTCATAAATATTACATTGTATCTGGCGGTTGTGTACACTGATTTTTCGGCGCGTTCGATTTGTTTTGCACCTAAATTCTGTCCAACCAAAGTTGCTGCAGCATTACTTAATCCCCAGGCAGGAAGAATAAAAAACATCATAATTCTGAGAGCTGTCTGATATCCGGCAGAACCGTGATCGCCTCCGGTTGTTGCAACCAGTTGTGCCAGAAAAATCCAACTGCAGGATGCAATTACAAATTGTAAAATTCCCGGAGCTGCAATTTTTACTAAAGCTTTTATTTGCGCAAAATCTGGTGCGAAATAAGGTATTTTGATTTTCAAAATACCATTTCCAAAAAACAAATGATATACCTGATACAAAACTCCAATAGTTCTTCCGATTGTGGTTGCTAAAGCTGCACCGACTAATCCAAAAGCTGGAATTGGTCCTAAACCATTGATTAAAACCGGACATAAAATGATGTTGCAAATATTTGCAATCCAAAGGCTTTTCATTGCAATTGCTGCATTTCCTGCACCTCTGAAAATTCCGTTTATCAAGAACAAAAGCATAATGCATAAACTGGAACCAATCATAATTTGTGTAAATCGGAAACCGTGTTCTGCTGATTCAATTGATGAACCCATCAGAACCAGAATATCTTTTGCGTATATAATTCCGAAAATGCTCAAAACACTGTTAACGGCAAAAGCTATAATTATAGACTGCATTCCGGCTTTTGCAGCAGCGACAGGATCTTTTTCTCCAATTCGTCGTGCAACAACTGCTGTTGCCGCCATACTCATTCCGATTGCGAGTGAGTAAATAATTGTCAATACAGATTCGGTTAAACCAACTGTCTGAATGGCAAAACTGCTTTGTTCCAAATGTCCGACGAAATATAAATCGACAAGTGCAAAAACCGATTCCATCATCATTTCTAAAACCATCGGAATGGCTAAGAGAATAACGGCTTTTTTGATACTTCCCGAAGTATAATCAAATGATTCGTCGCCTTTTAAAGCTTGTTTTAAAGTGGTAAAAATTTTAGAAAATAAACTGTTTTTTATTGTTGTCTCTGACATGATATATTAGGATAAATGATAGAATGGTCCAGATATATTTTTATCTGAACGGAAGAAAAAAAAACGTAAGTATCCTAATTATTTGAAAAATAAAATAGGATTAAGCAGAAACAATCATATGCTTAAAGTTTTGAGAGGATAAATATAAGTAATATTTTTTTAGCAGGAAATATTAATCTAACAGCTTTTCACTTACACGACTGCTGGCAATTAAGGAAGCCACAAAGCCAAGAGAAACTATAGTTGTCATTACAATTAATACATTTTCTAAAGTAAAAACTACCGGATATGCCAAGGTCGGCGTTATCATTATTAGCTCATATTTTTGCTGCAAAATCACTAAAAGAATCCCCAGAATAAGACCAATAATTCCCCCGAAAATACTGAGTAAAGTTCCCTGAAGCAAAAATATTTTTCGCAAATGACCGATATCTGTTCCAAGATTAAAAAGGGTTTTAAGGTTTCCTTTTTTGTCCAGAATCATCATGATTAATGCTCCGACCAGATTAAAAAGTGCTACAATTATAACCAAAGTAAAAATAAGATAAACAACGATGTTTTCGGTATTTAGCATTTTGTAGAGCGACTGATTTAGTTCCGCCCTGTTTTTTACTGTAATTTTATTATTGAAAATGGCTTTAAGTTTAGAATTGATTTCCTTTTCATCTGCATTTTCTTTGAGCTTAAATTCTACTCCTGAAACCTGATTTGGCTTATACATCAATAATTCCTGAGCGAGCCCTAAGTCTGCAAATATATATTTTGAATCCAGATCTTCACTTATTGAATAAATTCCGACAGGAAGAACATCTGTTTTATTAAAAGCTTCTTCCGGGTTTTCGATTGCGCCTTTTCCGGGTTTGGGCGCAAATATTTGTAAAGGATTTTCAAAATCCAGGATTCCCATCGAAAAATCCCTCGCAATTCCGTAACCCACAACAACCTGATAAGTATCCGGTTTTAGCCATTGTCCGTTAAACAATTTTTTTCTGATGTCATTTACAACAACATAATTGCTGTCAACACCTTTTAAATTTGTAACCTGTTGTTTGTCTTTAAACAAAAACAAAACACGTTCTTCGATAATTTTGGTATACGAAGCAACGCCCTCAATATTTTTAATTTCTTTTTCCTGATCTGGTGTAATCAAAAATGATTTACCATACGTACTGGTCATTTTTAGATCAGGATCAATTTCATTTGTAAATGAAAGACTAAAAACCTTTAGTCCGCTAAAAACGGATAATACCACAAACAAAGCCATTGTGCCAACAATAATTCCTGTGCTGGCAATATAGTTGATAATGTTTATAGCGTTATTTTTACTTCTGCTAAAAACATATCGTTTGGCTATGTAAAGTGAGAAATTCAAATTATGATTTTCTTCTTTTTTCTAAAAGATCACGATTTTCAATCGGGTTCTCTCTGTTTGATAATGCATTGTCTATTTTTTCAATATAATCTAAAGAGTCATCAATGAAGAATACCAGGTTTGGTACACGACGTAATTGCAGGCGTACACGCTGAGATAAATCGTGTTTGATTAAAGTACTATTTGATTTTATGCCGTCTAAAGTTTCCTGCGCTTTTTCCTGAGGGAAAATGCTTAAATATACCGTTGCTACTGATAAATCTGTAGTTACACTAACTTTGGATACCGAAATTACCAAATTACTAATTCCGTTTTTTCGCACTTCACCTTGCAAAATATCAACCAAATCTTTTTGGATGACACCGCCTATTTTTTTCTGTCTGTTTGTTTCCATAGTGCAAAAATACTATTTTAAAATTCAATCATACAATTTCGAATAGACAATAGAATGATTTTTATATTCTCTTTTGTTTTTAACCTTGTTTTGAGTGGGATTCCTTTATAAAGTTAAAAAAATAACCCCAATTAAAAGTCTAAAAACTAATGTATTATAAAATGATATAAGTCAT
>SEBM01000477.1 GCA_004296145.1 Flavobacterium sp. | reverse complement strand
GCTTATTATAATTTAGGCATAAAAAAAAGAGATAAAACTTAAAAATTTTATCTCTTTTTTTTATTTATAATTTTTGATTTAATTTCTTGGCAAAAACACTTCGGCCATCATACATCTTGCACTTCCACCACCACAAGCTTCGATTGTATCTAAACTAGAACTTAAAATTTCAGCATGATTTTCTAGTTGGGCAATTTGCTTTGGAGTTAAACTTTGATGCGCTGATGCACTCATCACAATATATTTTTTATCATCAGTTCCTCTAACTTCCAACATATTTCCTGCGAAATTATTTACCTGAGCTTCAGTAATCAAAATAATTTCTTTATTATCTGCTTTAAGGTTTTCAAGAACCATTTTGCGTTCTTTTTTGTCATCAATGCAATCCGCACAGATAACAGCAAAAGTTTCACCCAAACACATCATCACATTTGTATGATAAATTAGTTTACGCTCACCATCAACAGTTTGAAAAGCTTCAAAAATCACCGGAGCATAATCAAAATCTTCGCAAAATTCTATAAATAATTCTTCATCTGCACGCGGAGACAAAGCACAATAAGCTTTTCCATTTGCACGATCTAAAAGTAAGCTGCCAGTTCCTTCAAGAAAGATACCATCTTCTTCTGCAGATGTGTAATCCATAATATTGGCGATTTCAAAACCTTTCTCTTCAAGAGTGTCTAAAATATCTTCACGACGCTCCTGACGACGGTTTTCTGCAAACATTGGGTATAAGGCCACATCACCATTTTCATGGAAAGAAACCCAGTTATTTGGAAAAACACTATCCGGAGTATCTGTTTCTAAAGTATCTTCAATCACAGTTACATCAACACCAACTGCTCTCAACTTTTCTACAAAAGTGTCAAATTCCTGTTGTGCTTTTGCATTAACAGTACTTGGCAAAAGTCCGTCTAATACTTTTTGATAATAATTATTAACCGCAGTTTGCTCATTCATTCTAAAAGCAACCGGACGAATCATTACAATTGAATTTGTCGTTTGTCTCATCTCTTTATTTTTGTTTCAAGTTTAAAGTTTCAGGTTTCAGCTGCTACAACTTGAAACCTGAAACTTGAAACCAATTTAATCTCTAATTAATGGTAAAGTCGAACATCTTAACAATCCTTCTTGTTTTGCAATTTCAGCATATGGAATTTCTTCCACTGTAAAACCGTTTTCACGCAACCAATTGTTTAATCTTGTAAAGTTCTTTTCAGAAACCACAACATTTTCATCGATTGAAAATACATTAGAAAACATATGGTACATTTCGATTCTTTCAATATGAAATAAATTTTCTATTCCAAAAAGGTTAACCAGATATAAATAATCTGCTTCTTCACGAAATCCTCTTTTATAAATAATTCCTTTATCTTTTCCAACAGGCTGAAAACAACAATCTAAATGTAACGCATTGTCTCTGGCTTCTAGTTTAGACTTAACCAAATCAAATTCCTTAACTATTTTGTTTGGAAATAATTCTTTAATAAAGTTTACGCCATGCATATTTGTTCGTGCAGTAATGTAATCCTTATAATCACTTCCTTTATAAGTCCCAATAAAGATGTGATCATTCCACAACATTACATCCCCACCTTCAATATGAACTTCCTCTGGCGGACGAACTACTTTAAGAGAATCTATTTGATCAATTACATACTGAATCGCATCTAATTCTCTTTCTCTATCAGGTAAAATATTAGATTTTATAAAAGTATTGTCAATTACAAAACCGATATCCCTCGCAAAGATCTGATTGTAATTTTCTATCATCTCCGGACGATATACAGTCACATCATACTTTTGAAAAACAGCATTAAAAGCATCCATTTCAGCAACCATATCTTTTTCAATCGGATAAGTTCCTGCCTTAATATGTTCCAATGATTTAGGATCATAAGCCTCTTCTAATGATGGAGTTGGCCCATTATGAACAGCAGAACCCAAAACTACAGCACGCAATCTTGACGTTTCGTTCTTAACATTTAATTGCAACATAACTTTATTATATTTTGGGCAAAGATAAAAAAAGCTTCACAGTTACGTGAAGCTTTAGATTTTTTTTATTTGTTTGACTTAAAGTCTCTCAAAGGGTGTCCAGTATAAATCTGTCTTGGTCGCCCAATTGGCTCTTTGTTTTCACGCATTTCTTTCCATTGTGCGATCCAGCCTGGTAATCTACCAATAGCAAACATTACAGTAAACATATCTGTTGGAATTCCTAATGCTCTGTAGATAATTCCAGAGTAGAAATCAACATTTGGATATAAGTTTCTTGATTTGAAATATTCATCTTCAAGAGCCGCTGCTTCTAATTTTTTAGCAATTTCTAAAATCGGATCATCAACACCCAAAGTTTCTAAAACTTCATTAGCTGCCTTTTTGATAATTTTTGCTCTCGGATCAAAGTTTTTATAAACTCTGTGACCAAATCCCATTAAACGGAAAGGATCATTTTTATCTTTCGCTTTCGCTAAAAATTTATCTGTATCTCCACCATCTTTATTAATTTCTTCCAACATTTCAAGAACAGCTTGGTTTGCACCTCCGTGAAGAGGTCCCCAAAGAGCTGAAACTCCAGCAGAAATAGAAGCAAATAAACCAGCATGAGAAGAACCTACCATTCTTACTGTAGAAGTTGAACAGTTTTGTTCGTGATCTGCATGAAGAATAAATAATTTATCTAACGCATCAACAATAACCTGATTTGCAGCATAAGGACCTGTAGGCAATTTAAACATTAATTGCATAAAATTATCTACATAACCTGTTGTATTATCATAGTAATTTAACGGATATCCCATAGATTTTCTATAAGTCCACGTTGCAATTACAAGAAATTTACCCATTGTTTTACAAATAGCCTCATACATTTCCTTTTCATTATCAACATTTACTGCTTTAGGGTTAAATGCTGTCAAAGCACTTGTCAAAGCAGATAACACTCCCATCGGGTGTGCTGTTTTTGGAAAACCGTCAATGATATTTTTCATTTCTTCGTTTACCAAAGTATGTTTTTTAATACCATTTTCAAACTGTTCCAACTCCTGAGCTGTTGGCAATTCACCAAAAATCAAAAGATACGACACTTCCAAAAAGCTAGCTTTTTCAGCTAAATCTTCGATTGAGTATCCTCTGTAACGTAAAATTCCTAATTCTCCGTCTAAGAATGTGATTTCACTTTTGCAAGAACCAGAATTTTTGTATCCCGGATCAATTGTGATAATACCAGTTAAATCACGTAATTTGTTAATATCGATAGCTGATTCATTTTCGCTTCCCGTGATTACCGGAAGTTCAATTTTTTGACCATCTACTTCTAATGTAGCTATTTTTGACATAATATATCGGAAATAAATCTTTAAAATAATA
>SEBM01000033.1 GCA_004296145.1 Flavobacterium sp. | reverse complement strand
CCTTATGGAGTTACAACGCCTTCGATACGAAGAGCTTTAAAAATCACCGGACACAAAGTAATCGGCTGGAATATTCGTTCGCTTGATGGGGGAACAAAAAATAAGGATTTAATCTTCAACAGAATTATAAAACGAATTTCTCCCGGCGGAATTGTACTTTTGCATGATACGGCGCCGCACTCGGTTTTGGTATTGGAACAGTTTTTGCAATTTTTACAGCAAAATAATTATACTGTAATTTCTACCGAAGAACTTTTGAATCTTAAAGCTTATGAAATCTAAAATATATCTTTTCCTTTTTTTATTAAATATCTGTACTGGTTTTGCACAGGAACAAAAAATGTCAGATGCAGAAATTGCTGCTTTTAAACAAGATGTAAATGTCGTAGCAAAAAAAATCAAAACGCTGAACACTGATTTTGTTCAGTACAAACACATGGATTTTTTATCGAAAGACATTGAAACTTCAGGAAAAATGGTTTTTAAAGAACCTAATTTATTGCAATGGCAATACAAAAAACCATACAACTACAGCATTACTTTTAAAAACGGAAAAATCCTGATTAACGACGAAGGAAAGAAAAGTGCGGTGGATATTGGAAATAGTAAAATTTTTGCCCGAATCAATAAATTAATTGTTGGAAGTGTAAGCGGAAATATGTTTGATGATAAAGAATTTACGATTTCGTATTTTAAATTAAAAGGACAGAATCTGGCGAAATTTATTCCGAAAGATGCAACGCTGAAAAAATACATCAAACAAATTGAGCTGACTTTTGACAAGGAAGAAGCCACTGTGGTTCAGGTAAAACTTCTGGAATCTTCTGAAGATTATACCCGAATTGTACTTAAAAATAAAGTAATCAATGCAAAAATCGACGATTCAGTTTTTACTAATTAATTGCTTTCTGGCGATTGTTTTAGTTTCTTGTGGCTCGGTCACAAAAAATTATACTCCAAAAAAATTAGACAAAACGTCTTACCAATCGCCGTATTTTTCAGATTCAAAAACAGATTACGTTTACAAAACCAATATCACGGTTTACGGAAATGAATTATCAGGTATCTTTATTGCCAAAAAAATAAACGATACGATTCACCGCGTGGTTTTTACAACCGAATTTGGTAATAAATTAATGGATTTTGAAATTTCTGAAAAGAGTTTTAAAGTCAATTCTATTGTATCAGAATTAGACCGAAAAATCCTGATCAATACCTTAAAAGAAGATTTTAGATTACTGCTTAAAAAGGATTATCAGATTCAGGAACAATTTGAAAATGAATCTTATAACATCTATAAATCAGCAGATGGAAGTCGTGATAATTACCTGTTTTTATCTAAAAAAGATCAAAAATTTGAGGAAGTCGTTCACGCTTCTAAAACAAAAGAAAAATTTACACTGACATTTAGTTCAGAAAACGATATTTTTGCCGAGAAAATCGAGATTGTTCACCAGAATATTAAATTAAAGATTGAGTTAAATTATTTTAAGCCTGAGTAGAAATTTAAATTAACCATTAAATCAAACCAAATGAAAAAAATAATTCTAATTGCTTTTGTTTTTTATATCGGAATCACAGCAACGCAGGCGCAAGTAACTGTTAGCCCAGGTCTTAGAGGAGGTTTGAATCTTGCACGATTAACGAACATTGACTACAACGATACCAAATCTGACTTTTATATTGGTGGATTTGTAAACATAAAATTCAATAAATATTTTTCTCTTCAGCCAGAATTAAATTACTCCAGACAAGGTTCTCAGGGAAGAGAATTTGCTATTGGAAGCAACGCATACAGAAATGTAAATTACGATTTAAATTATGTAACGCTTGGAGCAGTTGCAAAGTTTAATTTTAAAGGAAGTGGTTTTCACATATTGGCAGGACCTTCATTTGATTTTAAAACAGATGATAATTTTGGTGATTATGGCTACAGACCTGTAAATTTTGACTTGGCACTTGTGGGCGGTATTGGTTACAGTTTACCAAACGGATTAACATTTGAAGCCAGGATTAAACAAGGTCTGATCGATATATATGGTTACGACGGTCTTAATTATGATGATAATGGAGATTATTATTATGATGACGTTATCCTGAATCAGGTATTCCAGATTGGTATTAGCTATACATTTAAAATGAAATAAAATAAATGGTCCTAAAAGATTTTTACAAAATACTTTCGGAAGAAAAAATATCCGATTCTAAATACATTATTACGATTTTGGTCAATGAAAAACATGACGTTTTTAAAGGCCATTTTCCGGGAAATCCGATTATGCCGGGTGTCTGTATGATTCAGATTATAAAAGAACTTAGTGAATCAATTACTAAAAGTACGCTGATGATTCAGACGCTTTCTAATGTAAAATTCATGGCACTTATTAATCCTGAAGCAACTCCTGAATTGCGTTTAGAACTTGATGTTGTTACTAGTGAAGATAATTTGGTTAAAGTGAAAAACACAACTTATTTTAACGAAACGGTTGCTTTGAAATTAAGCAACACGTATAAAAAATTATAACTATGAAACTATTACTGACATTATTTTTATGGGTTAATTTTGCTGCTGCACCAGATTTGGCGAGCATTCGCAAAATGTATACAGATGTTCCGAAATCAGAAGCGAATGCTAAGGATTTTGTAGAAAAACTTTCGGGTATTTCAAACAATGATGATAAAATTCTGGTGGCTTACAAAGCTGCTTCCATTTTACTGGATTCTAAATATGAAAAAAAATTAGGCGAAAAAATAAGCCGTTTTAAAGAAGGCGCCAAATTACTTGAAGCCACACTTGAAAGCGAACCAAACAATATCGAAATCAGAATGATCCGTTTGAGTATTCAGGAAAATGTTCCGGGAATTACGGGCTATAAAAAAAATATCAAAGAAGACAAAAAATACCTTACGGCACATTATGCAGAACAAAATGGTTCTTTAAAAGAATACATTAAAGACTTTGTTTTACAATCTAAAAGTTTCTCTGCAAAAGAGAAGCAATTCGTAAAGTAGGTAAAACCTCCCTCCATGAACCCTACTCTATCTCAGCAGGAATTATTAAATTCGACGCATTTTTGTGTTATTGTACCGACGTACAATAACCACAAAACGCTAAAAAGGGTTTTGGATTCTATTTTAGATTTTACCCAAAATATCATTATTGTCAATGATGGATCAACCGATGAAACAAATGAAATCTTAAAAGGATATTCTCAGTTGACTCAAATTCATCACGCTAAAAATTCCGGAAAAGGAATGGCTTTGCGAAACGGTTTCAAAAAAGCAATTGAAATGAATTTTGAATATGCCATAACAATTGATTCTGATGGGCAGCATTTTGCTACTGACATTCCGGGTTTTATTGCTGAGATTCAAAAAGAACCAAATTCCCTTTTGATTGGAAGCCGAAATATGATGCAGGAAAATGTACCGAAGAAAAGCAGCTTCGGAAATAAATTTTCTAATTTCTGGTTTAAATTTGAAACCGGAATTATCCTTACTGACACACAATCCGGTTTTAGATTATATCCTTTAAAACTAATTCCGAAAATATATTACACCAATAAATTTGAATTCGAAATTGAAGTTATTGTTCGTTCTGCCTGGAAAGGAATTGTAGTAAAAAACATTCCGATCCAGATTTTGTATGACCCGGCAGAACGGGTTTCGCATTTTCGTCCGTTCAAAGATTTTACCCGCATCAGTATTTTAAATACTGTTTTGGTTGTGAACGCTATTTTTTATATTAAGCCAAGGGATTTCTTTAGAAAAGCAAAAAAAAAAGGATTTAAGAAATTCTTTTTAGAAGATATTTTAGAAAGCAAAGATTCTAATTTCAAAAAATCGGCTGCAATTGCATTGGGAATTTTTATCGGAATGTCTCCATTCTGGGGATTACAAACGGTATTGCTTTTATTTTTTGCCACTATTTTAAGATTAAATAAAGTCATTGCTTATCTGTCTTCCAATGTGAGTTTTCCTCCTTTTATTCCCTTCATTATTTATGGATCGCTAAAAATGGGAAGTTATTTTGTGACCAATGATACTGCTTTGGTTTTAGACAGTTCTCTTACGTTTAACGATATCCAAAAAAATGCAACGCAATATATCGTCGGAAGCCTTATTCTGGCCTCCATTTCTGCCATAATTGTCGGACTTATCAGTTATTTACTTTTAACTGCTTTCAGCAAAAAGCGTTTACAATAAATCTACTTATCTTAGCGAAGAAATTCATAAAATGAGACGAATTATTTTTTATAAATTCGTACTTATTATATTGAATAATAAAATTTAAATCAGGCCGTTAAGATTACACAGATAAAATTATTCCAATCAGAAATTTAAAAATGATATTGGTAATAATTAATGTAATTTGTGGCAAAAAAAAATTATAATGCATCGTTATTTCTACGCCATTCATTTATTTGTCAATCGCAAAAAATCTTTGTCGGTTTTATTCGCTGTACTTCTGCTTTTAATTTTTGGCTTTTTTGCATCACGACTAAAATTTGAAGAAGACATTACCAAACTTATTCCAACAAACGATAAGTCTGATGTTACCGCAAAAGTTTTGAAACAGCTTAATTTTGCTGATAAAACCACCGTTATTTTCAAACTCGAGAAAAATGGTACCGAAGAAGATTTAAAAGAAATGGCAACTGCTTTTTCTGATAGTGTGGCTATTTCATGCAAACCTTACATTACAGGAATTCAGGGAAAAATTGACGAAGAAAACATTCAGGAAACTATAGATTTTGTTTACAACAATCTTCCTCTTTTTCTGGAAAACAAAGATTACGCAGCCATTCAGCAAAAACTTCAGAAAGACAGTATTGCGGCGACGGTTCAGGGAAATTACAAATCGATTATTTCGCCATCGGGATTTATTACCAAAGATTTTATCCAGCAGGATCCGCTTGGCATTTCTTTTATAGCATTAAAAAAATTACAGCAATTAAATGTTGGTGATGATTTTACACTCAGCAATGGTTTTGTCATGACCAAAGACAAAAAGAAATTATTGCTTTTTATTACCTCCAATCTTCCTTCGAGCGAAACTGAAAAAAACACCATTTTTGCTGCGAAGTTAAAATCAATTCAGGAAAACCTTAATCAGAAATTCAAAACCAAAACTTCTATACGTTATTTTGGTTCGGCGTTGATTGCCGTTGCAAATGCCAATCAGATTAAAAGCGATATTATTTTAACGACATCAATTGCCATGTTTACGCTGATGTTGATTTTAATTTTATTCTACCGAAAAATATTAATTCCGTTAATCATTTTTCTGCCGACTGTTTTTGGTGCTTTGTTTGCCGTGGCATTTTTATATTTTGTAAAAGAACAAATCTCTGCCATTTCTTTGGGAATTGGTTCTATTTTATTGGGAATTACGATTGATTATTCTATTCATATCCTGACGCATTACAAGCACAACAGCGACGTAAAAACATTGTACAAAGACATTACGATGCCTGTAATCATGAGTAGTTCAACAACTGCTGTTGCTTTTTTATGTTTGCTTTTTGTAAAATCGGATGCGCTAAATGACTTAGGAATTTTTGCTGCTGTCATTGTGATGGCTTCGGGAATTTTTTCTCTTTTAATTGTTCCTCATTTGTATAAACCAAAAGAAAATCCGGAAGAACATAAAAAAAATGTGATCGACAAACTGGCGCATTTTTCATTTCATAATAATAAAATTTTAATCGGATTTTGTGTCCTGATTACGATTGTCTGCTGTTTTACTTATAACAATGTTGGCTTTAATAATGATTTGTCACAATTAAATTTTGTTCCGAAAGAGATAAAAGCGGCCGAAAAAGATTTGGAAGAAAGTTCGAGTTTAACTTCTAAAACCATTTATGTGGCGTCGTACGGAAAAAGTATGGAAGAAGTACTTGAAAACAACAGCCATCTTTTTTCTGATTTGTCGAAAGAAAAACAACAAAACAAAATTTTAAATTTCAGTTCTGTTGGCGGAATCATGCTTTCGCAGAAAATCCAACAACAAAAAATTGATAAATGGAATTCGTTTTGGGATACCAATAAAAAGCAAATTCTAAAATCACAACTGATTTCTGAAGGTTCAAAACTTGGATTTAAACCCACAACTTATTCCAACTTTTTTGATCATTTAGATTTTGATTTCAAACCCATTTCATCAGCAGAATATTTAAAAATCCAGGCTTTACAATTACACGAATTTGTAACACAAAAAAATGGTTTTTATACGATTTCAACTTTAGTAAAAGTGACACCAAAACAACGTGATGCTTTTGTAAAATATGCTGATACCAAAAAAAATCTGATTGCAATTGACCGTCAGCAAATGAATGAAACGTTTTTTAGTACTTTAAAAACTGATTTTAATTCGCTGGTAAATTATTCTTTTGTAGCTGTTATTTTGATTCTGTTTTTCTTTTTCAGAAGAATCGAACTCGTTATTGTAAGCTGTATTCCGATTGCTTTGACCGGAATTGTAACGGCAGGAATTATGGGCATTTTTGGCATTCAGATGAATATTTTCAGTATGATTGTCTGCACGCTGATTTTTGGGCACGGTGTCGATTTTAGTATTTTCATGACGAGCGCGCTCCAGAAAGAATATACAAACGGAAAAAACGAAATTGCCATTTACAGAACGTCAATTATTTTGGCTGTTATTACAACTATTTTAGGAATCGGCGCGATGATTTTTGCGAAGCATCCGGCTTTGCGATCTATTTCTTCGGTTTCATTAATTGGGGTTTTTGCAGCGTTAATTATTACGTTTATTTTCTACCCAATTCTGTTTAAATTATTCTTGTCCAACCGACCGAAAAAAGGAAATGCGCCTTTTGAATTACGCAGTTTAATTCACGGAATTATTTCATTTGCCTATTACGGATTGGGCGGTATTTTGATGTCTGTTTTTAGTATGACGATAATGCCGATTCTTCCAATTAAGGAAAAAACGAAAATGAAAGCGTTTCGATATGTGATTTCAAAATTCATGAAATCGGTTCTGTATTCGAGTCCGTTTTTGCATAAAAAAGTCATTAATAAATTCAATGAAAATTTTGAAAAACCAGCCATTATAATTGCCAACCATTCTTCGTTTATCGATATTCTCGCAATGGGAATGCTGAGTCCGAAAATTATTTTCCTGGTAAATGACTGGGTTTACAACTCTCCTATTTTTGGCGGCACAGTTCGAAAAGCAGGTTTTTATCCGGTTTCTGAAGGAATCGAAGGCGGTGTTGAACATTTGCGACAAAAAGTAAATGAAGGATATTCACTGATGATTTTTCCGGAAGGAACCCGTTCAGAAAGTAATCAGATAAAGCGTTTTCATAAAGGTGCTTTTTATCTTGCCGAGGAATTTAATTTGGATATTCTTCCGGTTTTAATTCACGGAGCTTCAGAAGCAATTCCGAAAGGAGATTTTGTGATTCACAGCAGCACGCTTACCGTTTCTATTTTAGAAAGAATTACTCCGGAAAATCTTTCTTTTGGAAAAAATTACGCAGAAAGAACCAAACAAATCGGTGCTTTCTTTAAAGATGAATTTCATAAAATCCGTCAGGAATTGGAAGGTCCTGAATATTGGAAAAAAATGCTTATTCACAGTTATGATTACAAAGAAATTGAAATCATAAACAGCATAAAAGATAACTTGAAAACGCATTTAGAAACCTATTATAATCTCAACAAACATCTTTCGGCGAAAGCCAAAATACTTCATTTAGCAAATGACTACGGACAATTGGATGTTCTTTTGACTTTGCAGGAACCGCAACGAAAAATATATTCTTATATTTCAGACGAAGAAAAACTGGCGGTTGCCAAAACCAATTATGTTGTTACAAAAAGAAAGATTTCTTATCTTGAAAATCCCGAAACAGTTTTAGAAAATCAATATGATGTTGTTTTGATTTCTGATGAAAATTATAAAGACGATTTTGAGAAAATTATAGCCGTAACCACGTCTGTCATTTTAATTGACTGTCCGGGTTTAAAAAACACTTTAACTAACTTTGGATTTGATTCTGTTTTGGATGAAAATTCGATAATTATTTTAAGGAAAAACTTAGCATGAAAGAGCAGTACGATGTAGTAATTGTTGGCAGCGGTTTGGGCGGATTAGTTTCGTCTATCATTCTGGCTAAAGAAGGCTACAGCGTTTGTGTGCTCGAAAAAAATAATCAGTACGGCGGAAATCTGCAGACTTTTGTGCGGGACAAAACTATTTTTGATACCGGAATTCATTATATCGGAGGTTTGAGCGAAGGCCAGAACCTGTATAAATATTTTAAATATCTCGGAATAATTGATCATCTGAACCTAAAAAAAATGGACGAAGATGGTTTTGATATTATTTCTTTTGGAGATGATAATACCGAATATCCGCATGCACAGGGCTATGAAAATTTTGTAAAACAATTGGCAAATTTTTTCCCTGAAGAAAAAACAAATCTCGAAGAATACTGTCAAAAAATAAGATTGATTTGTGATTCATTTCCACTTTATAATTTAAAATTTGAAGGTCGTTATGACAATGCAATTTTAGAATTAAATGCCAAAAACACAATTGATGAATTTACTCAAAATCAGAAACTAAGAGCGGTTTTGGGCGGTTCCAATTTTTTGTATGCCGGCATTGCCGACAAGTCTCCTTTTTATGTTCATGCCCTTTCTGTAAACTCTTACATACAAAGTTCGTGGCGCTGTGTTAATGGCGGAAGCCAGATTACAAAACAACTTTTAAAACAGCTCAAAAAATACGGCGGAGAATTTTATAAATACAAAGAAGTAACTCATTTTTCTGTTGAAGATAAAAAAGTAACTTCTGTAAAAATGAAAGACGGAACTGAGGTTTCGGGAACATATTTTATTTCGAACATAGAACCAAAAACGACTCTGAAAATGGTTGGCGAAGAATGTTTTAGAAAATCATTTTACAGCCGTATTCAAAGTCTCGAAGGCGTAATTTCTGCTTTTAGTATTTATATTGTTTTTAAACCAAAATGTTTCAAATATATTAACCATAATTATTATCATTTTAAAGATAGTGATGATGTCTGGTCTGCACATGACTACGATGAAAGTTCCTGGCCAAAAGCATATATGGCGTCTATGAACTCCTATAAACAGGACGAAGAATGGGCAGAAGGAATGACTTTTATCACTTATATGAAATATGACGATGTTTTGCCCTGGGCCGACACGTATAATACCGCTAGTGACGAAAATGACCGTGGGGAAAGTTACGAAGAATTTAAGTCCAGAAAAGCCGCCATCTTTTTGGATGAAATCGAAAAAAAATTCCCTGAAATCAAAAATTGTATTAAATCAATTCATACTTCAACCCCGCTTTCTTACCGGGATTATATTGGTGGCGATAAAGGCAATATGTATGGTTATGTAAAGGATTCTAATAATCCGATGAAAACTCTGATTGCCTCAAAAACAAAATTGGATAATTTATATCTTACCGGGCAAAGTGTCAATATGCACGGGGTTTTGGGCGTAACAATTGGCGCTGTTGTCACCTGCTCAGAAATTCTGGGAAAAGAATATCTGGTAACCAAAATTAATCAGGCATCTGAATAAAAAAGCAAATGAAGAATCGAATTAAAATACTTTTCTTTTCAGGCTTCTTATTGATGTTAGTTTCTTGTGGCATTTCAAAATCAAAAAATCATTTACCGGATATTACGCATTATAATGCAACAAAACCTGTCGTTAACAAAATCTCAGACACTGTTTTTGTTTCAGGAAAAAATTCATTTTTAAAAAACAAACAAGGTCTTTGGGAATTGTATGTCGAAGGCGATCCGCTTGAAATTGGTCTTACAACTGGTGCTTTAACCGATTCGGTTTTAAAAAAACAGCAACAGATTTTTTTCTCCAAAATAGAAGATTTTGTGCCTTCTAAATTCAAACAAAAATTACTTCGGAATTTTTTAAAATGGTACAACAGAAAATTATATCAGAATGTTGCCAACGAATATCAGGCAGAAATTTATGGCGTTTCGCAATATACATCTCATGAATTTGATAATCTGGCACCGCAATATCAGCGTAATCTGTATTTACACGGCGCGCACGATATTGGTCATGCTTTACAGGATTTGGCTTTGGTTGGCTGTTCTTCTTTTGCCGCTTGGGGCGAAAAATCTGAAAGCGGAGATTTAATTCTCGGCCGTAATTTTGATTTTTATGTAAATGACGCTTTCGCGGAAAATAAAATCGTGGCGTTTATAAAACCGAAAACAGGAATCCCTTTTATGATGGTTACCTGGCCGGGCATGAGCGGTGCGGTTTCAGGAATGAACAAGGAAGGTTTGACGATAACCATAAATGCCGGAAAATCTAAAATTCCTTTGGTTGCCAAAACCCCGATTTCTATTCTTACGCGAGAAATTTTAGAACACGCAAAAAATATTCAGGAAGCAATTGCTATTGCCAAAAAAAGAAACGTTTTTGTTTCTGAATCGATAATGGTCGGAAGTGCACATGATAATAAAGCGGTTTTAATTGAAGTTTCTCCCAAGAAAATGGATGTTTATGACGTCCCGAACAGTGATCAGTTAATTTGTTCCAATCATTTTCAGAGTGATGCTTTTAAGAATGATAAACGAAATGAATCGCAAATTGCAAACAGTCATTCCAAATATCGTTTTGAGAAAATGCAGGAACTCTTTCGGGAAAACCCAAAAATCAATCCTCAAATTGCTTCAGAAATCCTTAGAAATAAAACCGGATTAGAAAATAAGGAATTAGGTTACGGAAACGAAAAAGCATTAAATCAATTAATGGCACATCACGGAATTATCTTCAAACCAAAAGAAAAACTAGTTTGGGTTTCGGCAAATCCGTATCAGATGGGTGAATTTGTTTGCTATAATTTAGATTCCATTTTCATGGAAAGAAAAACAACTATTTCTATTTCATCTGAAGAAGAAAACCTGAATATTGCCAAAGATCCTTTTATAGAAACGACGGCATTCAAAAGCTATCAAAAATTTAAAAAAGAAGATCATAAAATGGATGCTTTTTTAAAAACCAAAACAGAAATACCTTCTGATTTTATTCCGTACTACCAATCTTTAAACCCTGATTATTGGGTTGTGTATTATAAAGCAGGATTGTATTTTTACCAAAAGAAAAATTTTCAGCTTGCTAAAGAAAATTTCGAAAAAGCATTAACAAAAGAAGTTACAACTGTTCCTCAAAAAGAAGCAATTGAAAAATATTTAAAAAAAATCAAAAGAAAATGAACATGATTCCATCAATAGAAAAGGATTCTTTAGAACAAATTAAAATTTTTCAGGAGCAAAAATTAGCCGAACTTTTAAATTATATCAGCGCGAATTCTCCTTTTTACAAAAGACTTTTTGCCGGACAAAATATAGATATTTCGAAAGTAAAAACGCTGGAAGATTTACAGCATTTGCCGGTAACGACAAAAGAAGATTTACAACAATACAACGATGATTTTTTGTGTGTTCCGCAACATAAAATTATTGATTATGCTTCAACATCTGGAACTTTGGGAGATCCCGTCACTTTTGGTTTAACCGATTCTGATCTGGACCGACTGGCTTATAATGAAGCGATTTCGTTTGCCTGTGCCGGAATTCAGGAAGGTGATGTTGTTCAGTTAATGACCACAATTGACCGAAAATTTATGGCTGGTCTTGCTTATTTTTTAGGTTTGAGAAAACTAAAAGTTGGTGTTATTCGCGTTGGCGCAGGAATTCCGGAACTGCAGTGGGATTCTATTTTAAAATACAAACCTTCTTACTTAATTACCGTTCCTTCTTTTTTATTGAAACTAATTGAATACGCCGAAGTTCACGGAATCGATTATAATAATTCCAGTATAAAAGGTGCGATTTGCATTGGGGAATCTTTGAGAAATCAGGATTTTTCGATGAATACGTTATCCAAAAAAATTACAGAAAAGTGGGATATTAAACTGTTCTCGACTTATGCTTCTACCGAAATGAGCACCGCATTCACAGAATGCGAACACGGAATTGGAGGTCATCATCATCCTGAATTAATCATTACAGAAGTTTTGGATGAAAATAATAATCCGGTAAAAAATGGTGAAGCCGGTGAATTGACTTTTACTACTTTAGGAATTGAAGCTATGCCTTTACTGCGTTTTAAAACCGGAGATATTGTACAGCTTCACGATGAACCTTGCACATGCGGAAGAAATACTTTCCGCGTTGGTCCGGTTATTGGCCGCAAAAAGCAAATGATAAAATACAAAGGGACAACACTTTATCCGCCAGCGATGAACGATGTTTTGAGCGATTTTGATAACATCGAAAATCATATTATCGAGATTTCAACCAACGATTTGGGCACCGATGAAATCCTGATAAAAATTGCAGTAAAAAATCAAACTCCTGAATTTCTACAGGAAATAAAAGATCACTTTAGAGCGAAATTGAGAGTTACTCCAAAAATAGAATTTGCTTCAAAAGAAGTTTTAAATCCTTTGGTTTTTAATCCAATGAGCAGAAAACCAATTCGATTTTTTGACTATCGATAATTTTTTAATATGAAAAATTAACCGCAAGGTTCGCAAAAGATTTACGCAAAGTTCGCAAAGCTTTCTGTTGATTTAGCTTTGCGAACTTTGCGTTTATAAGCGTAACTGTACAATAAAATCTTAGCGCCCTTTGCGGTTAAATAATTTGACGAATCTATTCTTTGTTCCTGTGTCCCTCTGAACCTTTGTATCTTATAAAGAAAAATGTTGTAATTTTGCACAAAATATTGAAGATGGTCAAGATTGGCAACATAGAATTACCCGAATTTCCTTTATTACTCGCACCGATGGAAGATGTTAGTGATCCGCCGTTTCGCAGATTATGCAAAACGCACGGTGCTGACTTAATGTATTCTGAATTTATTTCGTCAGAAGGATTGATTCGTGATGCTATAAAAAGTAGAATGAAACTGGATATTTTTGATTACGAACGTCCAGTCGGAATCCAGATTTTTGGTGGTGATGAGGAAGCAATGGCACTTTCGTCTAAAATTGTTTCTACCGTAAAACCCGATTTAGTGGATATCAATTTTGGATGTCCGGTAAAAAAAGTAGTTTGTAAAGGTGCCGGAGCAGGAGTTCTAAAAGATGTAGATTTGATGGTTCGTTTAACCAAAGCGGTTATCAGAAGTACCGATTTACCTGTTACAGTAAAAACACGTTTGGGCTGGGACGAAAGCTCTATTAATATTGATGAAGTTGCCGAAAGACTTCAGGACATTGGTGTTCAGGCTTTGACAATTCACGCCAGAACCCGCGCTCAAATGTATAAAGGTCACGCTGATTGGTCGCATATTGCACGTGTAAAAAACAACCCGAGAATTACAATGCCTATTTTTGGAAATGGCGATATCGACAGTCCTGAAAAAGCATTAAAATATAAAAATGAATATGGCATTGACGGAATCATGATCGGTCGTGCCGCGATTGGTTATCCATGGATTTTTAACGAAATAAAACACTTCTTTAATACCGGAGAACATTTACCTGCTCCAACAGTTAGTGATCGTGTTGATGCTGCCAGAAATCATTTGCAATGGTCAATGGACTGGAAAGGCGAACGTTTAGGAATTGTAGAAATGCGTCGTCATTATACCAATTATTTTAAAGGAATTCATTCTTTTAAAGAATACAAACAAAAATTAGTTACAACTGATGAACCTGAAATTTTGTTCGCGATTATGGATGAAATTAAAAAAGTTTATGCCGGATACGAGTTTGCTTAAAATAAAAAAGCCCTTCAAAATTGAAGGGCTTTTTCATTTTTTATTGAAAATTAGTCTAAACATTTTCTAGTAGAATTTATTTTTGCTAGTTCGATAGCTGATTTTAACTCCGAAAAAAACAATTCGGCTTCTTTTTTATTTCGAATTGATTTAGTCAAATTATCACTGTTATTTATTTCTATAGCATCTCCACTATCCACTATATTTTTCTTTGTAGTAGAAGCTAAAGCAATTTCCTGAATTTTATTAATTTTATTTTGAATAGAATCCTTCATAAAGCAAATTTAAACATTATTGATTTAAATTGAACATATAATATCTATAAAGATCATTGGTTTTTCTTTGAAAATCAAAAGGTTCTGGTTTTGGTTTAAAAAATGCTAAACCATTATTATCTAACTCAATTGTCCCATTACGTAATAATCTTACATACCAATCTACTCCAATAATAACTAAAAAATCTTGTAAATCTTTATAATTATATCTAAACATTCGATGATATAAATTAGCTCGTACATCATCTGAACCATCAATACCTATTGTTTTATGAGAATTGTTTTTTAAAAAAGTTATCGAGAACAAAATAATTGTAGAAAAAACTTTATTGCTATCCTTATGTCTAAGATTTACAGAATCATTTATTTTTCCACTATCATCAAATGGTCCAAACGCTAAATTGTAAACATTTGGCAATAACGATTCCGCAATATTTGTAAATTTAACTTTAAGCTGAATTGTCGTGTCATCTTTTAATAACGATTCAAAAATATATAGATCAAAATTAGGACTTACATACAAAGCTTCAATTGCAACGGTTTTAACTTGTTCATCATTTGTAAAAAACGAAATGATATATTTTCCAAAAAACAAAGTAATAACCATAATAGAAGTCATAAATATTACATTGTATCTGGC
>SEBM01000476.1 GCA_004296145.1 Flavobacterium sp. | reverse complement strand
AATACAAGGTATTAAAATTTTAAACTTAAAAAACGGCTATTTGTTAAAATTATTGCAAAAAACTATTTCCTTGGATGAAAAGAATACATTACTTCTTTTAAAAAACGCCTGTCTAAATGCACATAAATTTCAGTTGTTGTAATTGATTCATGACCAAGCATTAACTGAATTGATCTTAAATCTGCCCCATTTTCAAGTAAATGTGTGGCAAAAGAATGGCGTAAAGTATGCGGACTGATGTTTTTATTTAAACTGATTTTTACGGCGAGATCTTTTATGATTGCAAAAATCATTGAGCGTGTAAGTTGTCCGCCACGACGGTTTAAAAATAAAGTATCTTCAAAACCTTTCTTTATGTTTAACCTATTTTTAACAGCATCCTGATAAATCCGGATATATTTTTCTGTTAGTTTCCCTATTGGAACAAAACGCTCTTTATTGCCTTTTCCGGTAATTTTCACGAATCCTTCTTCAAAATACAAATCAGAAATTTTAAGCGAAACTAATTCCGAAACACGAAGTCCGCAACCATACAAAGTTTCTAAAATAGCACGGTTTCGTTCTCCTTCATTTGAACTCAAATCTATCGCAGCAATTAATGCATCAATTTCCTGAACAGATAAAGTATCTGGTAATTTACGTCCCGTTTTGGGAGATTCTATTAACTCTAGCGGATTATCATTTCGGTAATCTTCAAAAACCAAATAATTAAAAAAGCTTTTTAACCCCGAAATAATACGCGCCTGTGATCTTGGATTTACCTCTTTGGAAACTGCATAAATGAATTGCTGAACAGTTTCATCGGTAATTTTTATTGGAGAAACTTCAATTCGGTTAGTTTCTAAAAAAAGGCATAATCGCTCAATATCAAAACCATAGTTTTCGATAGTGTTTTTTGACAAACCTCTTTCAATCCTAAGATATGACTGATAATCTTTGATGTATGTACTCCAATTCATGATCACAAAGTAAAACATTTTTGGGTATAAAAAAACCCTCCGATAATGGAAGGTTTTAAAAATTTATTTTTTGTAAATACTAGAATTTATATTCTAGAGATAAAGCTAAATTACTATTCTTTGCACTATCATGATAGCTGTTATAATCATAAATGCTTGAATCCAGAACTCTCGATAAACCAACTGTATAACGTAAACCTACTGCAAAATGATCTGTAAAATTATAACCTCCTCCAAAATTAATTCCCAGATCTGTTGATCTGTACATATCTTTAACATCATAACCAGTATCTCTTGCCGAAACTAAAAATCCAATTTGAGGTCCACTCTCGACAGTGACTTTTTTTGTTATATAAAACTTTGCCAATACGGGAATGTTAATATAGTTTAATTTTGTATCACCACCAATGATATCGCCGTTAGGATCAAAACTAGCTCCCTGTGTTGAAAACAAAATCTCTGGTTGAACAGACAATCTTTCGATAATTTTAATTTCTGCTAATCCACCAATATGAAAACCCAGCAATCCCTTAGAGTTATTATTGCCACTGAAACTTGAAATATTAAGACCTCCTTTAACTCCAAATTTAGTTTGTTGCGCATTTATATACCCAAATATCATAACCGCAATCGCAGATAAAATAGCTTTCTTCATTTTATTTTTTTAGAATTTATATCCAACTCCAAATGAGAAAACTGAATTATGAAGTTTTGTATCATCTCCTGCTTCTGTTTTAGCAATGTTAGATAATCCAATATTATATCTTGCTCCTGCAGAAAAATGTTCTGTAAAGTCGTAGCCTACACCAAGGTTTACACCAAAATCAATAGATTCAAAATTATCTTTTACGTCTTGTTCAACAGTTTGATTAAAGCCATTAACTTTTGTAGAAGTTTTAGCAGAAGTTAAAAATCCTATTTGAGGTCCGGCTTCGATATTAAATTTTTCAGCAGCATAATATTTAAACATTACCGGAATATTTATGTATGCCAACTTAAATTTAACATCAGCAGTATAAAAGTTACCTTCTATATCTGCCCCAAAATTATCTATATTAGTTCCTTGTGCAGAATACAAAACTTCGGGTTGTAAAGTGAATTTTTCAGAAATTTTAATCGCTACAAATCCACCAACATTGAATCCAACTCTTGATTTTAAATCCAAGCCTTCTGTATCTCCTGTGAAATTAGAAATGTTTAAATTACCTTTTAAACCGAATTTTGTTTCCTGAGCATTTGACAATCCAAACATTAAGATTGCCGCTATTACTAAAATATTTCTTTTCATGGTTTTTTAATTTATTGTTTATATTCCAAAAAAAACCTTCGCAATTAAAGGAAGGTTTTTATAAATTTTCTAAAATTATATTAGAATTTATATGCTGCAGTTAATGCTAAAACATTATTAGTATATCTATCATCATAATAATAGCCATCATAATAATCATTATAATCGTAAATACTTGATAATCCTATAGTGTAACGAATACCTACAGAGAAATTATCTGTAAAATTATATCCTGCTCCTAAGTTAAAGGCAACATCAACAGATTTTTCATCTTCAATGTTATCACTAGAAACTAAAAAACCAAGTTGTGGTCCTGCTTCAACACTAAATTCTTTTGTAATATAATATTTAGCCAATACTGGAATATTAATATAATTTAAATTTACAGTATAATCACGCTCACCAAAGTAGCCATCAAATTTAGCTCCCTGAGCAGAATACAAAAGTTCTGGCTGAATGAACAATTTCTTCCAAACATTGATTTCAGCAAATCCACCTAATTGAAAACCTACTAATGAATTAGCATCATTAGCACCACCAATAGTAGCAATATTTAATCCTCCTTTTACTCCGAATCTAGCTTTTTGAGCATTTGCAAAGCCAAATGCCATTATTGCAATAGCACATAAAATAATTTTCTTCATTTTGTTTTGGTTAAAAATTTTTAATGGGTCAAATATAGAAATATCCTTAATAAAAAATAATTTTGTTTTTAACAAATATAGTAGTAATTAAACGCCAAAATTATGTTAAAAATACATGCGTAAAAAGAGCTTTTTTAATAAAAAAGCCTTCCCTAAATGAAGGAAGGCTAAATATTATAGTGCCATTTTTTTATTAGAATTTATAACCTACAGATACAGAAACAACACTATTATTCGTTTTATAGTCTGATTCATCTGGAACGTCAGCAATATTTGACAAACCAATATTATAACGAACTCCTGCAAAAAAGTGCTCTGTAATATCGTAACTAGCCCCTAAATTAAGACCAAAGTCTACACTTTTAAAAGAATCTTTTAAATCATCAACTTGATTTTTTGCAGATAATAAGAAACCAATTTGAGGTCCGGCTTCAAGGCTTAATTTTTCAATTACATAATATTTTGCCATAATTGGAACATTTAAATAAGAAAGT
>SEBM01000475.1 GCA_004296145.1 Flavobacterium sp. | reverse complement strand
TTTCTTCAACCGAACGGTAAATTTTTGCGTCGGGATATTTTTCTTTCGACTCTTCTTTAGTTCTTTCTACAACCGCCGACATCAAAAAGCCGGGATGTTCTTTTAAAAATGGCGCATGAAATATTTTCCCACTCATACCAAAGGCACAAAGACCCACTTTTACCAATTGCATACTTTTAAATTTTAAGCAAATATATTTATAAAAAACGCTTTTTACGAATAACATGATATTTATGTCAATAATCAATTACAACTAAATATGATAAAAATCAGAATATTTATTTTTATTAATTCTAAATAACAAATGACTATTTTCATACTTTTGCTCTTTATTTAAATCCATTCCAAATAAAGTAAAAATGAAGAGAAATTTTATCTCACTAAGCCTCTTGGTACTTACAGTATCTGTAAGTGCTCAGATGAGAAACAATTCTGAAAACGATACCATCAGAATCCAGACAATTGAAGACGTTAACCTTCATAAAACAGGAAATCCTAACAAAGCAACACCATTATCTACCAAATCAAATCTTACGGTAATGGAAACACCTCAGGCAATTGCCATTGTCACTCATGAGATTATTGAGCAGCAACAGGCTAAGCAACTGAGTGATGTTCTTCAAAATGTAAATGGTATTTATGTAACCTCATCCAGAGGAAACTCTCAGGACAGTTTTGGAGGCCGTGGATTTATTTTAGGAAATGATAATATTTTCAAGAATGGCGGAAGAATTAATAGTGGAGTCTTCCCCGAAGTGAGTGGTCTGGAAAGAGTGGAAGTTCTGAAAGGAGCCAACGCAATGCTTTACGGAAATACTGCTGCAGGAGGGGTTATCAATATGATTACTAAAAAACCAAAGTTTGATTTTGGAGGCAGCGTAGCAATGAATGCAGGAAGCTGGAACTCTTACAAACCCACAGTAGATATCTATGGTCCTTTGTCAAAAAATATTGCATTTAGGGTAAATGGTGCTTATGAATATGCTGAAAGTTTCAGAGATGTGGTACAATCAGAAAAATACTATTTCAATCCTTCATTTTTATTTAATTTAAGTCCAAACTCACAATTAATTGTAGAGGCTGATTATTTGAAGAATGATTTCACTCCGGATTTTGGGATTGGAGCCATTACAAAGCAAGACGGCTTGACTTATGAATTGAATAGCTTACTTCCAAGAAATGCATTTCTAGGTACAGACTGGCAATTTCAAAATGTAGAACAGGTATCAACTAATGTTACTTTTAATCATCAGTTTAACGAAAAATGGTCTTTAAATTCTACAGCATCTTATCAAAACTATACGAAAGATTATTTTTCAACAGAAAGAGTGCAATGGGGATATAGCAAAGCAAATCCTACCAGACTTTCATGGAACAGACCATTAAACAGAACCTACAACGAACAGAATTATACTTCTGCTCAGGTGAACCTTAATGGTGATTTTAATACCGGAACAATTAATCATAAAGTTTTAATCGGAGCCGATGCAGATTATGGTGTAGCAGATTCTTACACTTATTACAACCCTACCAATGGTAAAAATTATGGTAACAGCTATTTTTATGGAACCAATGGAGGTACAGACCTTCTTTTTCTTGATAATCCAGCAAGTTGGGCAAATGGAAGTATGCCTGATGCAGCGAGATTAGAAAAAACAAGAATTAATACAAGAAGAATTGGTGTATATGCTCAAGATTTTGTGAGCTTAACTAAAGAATTCAAAGTATTGGCAGGACTACGTTGGTCGTACATTGAAAACATGCCTACAATCAATACAAAGTTTAAAACTGGTGCAAAATCACTTGTTGACAACAGTTCAAGTTCCGATCAGGCAGTATCACCAAAAGTAGGTTTAGTCTACATGCCTAGTGAGAATTTCTCTGCCTTTGCAACATATACTAACTCATTTGTTGCCAATGTTGGTAGATTAAGAAATGAAGAAGCTTTAACTCCAACAAATATTGACCAATATGAAGTAGGAGCAAAGAAAAACTTTTGGAATAACGCTTTAGCTATCAATCTAACAGTTTATCAAATTTTATATAGAAATTATTATCAGGCTGCTTTAGATGCAAATGGTAATCCTATAGATGCTACCGGTTTGACAAAAGATTTTGCGGGGAAAATGAGAAGCAGAGGTGTTGAACTTGACATTACAGGTAACCCAACTGAAAACTTATCAATTACAGGAGGTATTTCTTACAACAATTCCGTTTACTTGGATACTCCTGAAGTTTTCGGCTATGTGGAAAATCAAAGACTCGTAAGAACTCCTGCAACTACGGCAAATGCATCTGTGTTTTATAAGTTTACCAAATATGTTCCAGGCTTAAAAGTTGGAGCTAGCGTTTATTATATTGGGAATAGATTAGCAGGATGGAATGACACCAAAACAGGAGCAAACAGTTTACAAGTAAGAAACGGTGTGAGCAGAATTTTTGAATTACAAGATTATACAACAGTTGCTCTATCTGCTGGTTACGAATGGAAAAAATTCATGATTCAGGCAAAAGTGGGGAATTTATTTGATGTAGTGAATTACAACGTACACGAAAACTATTCTGTAAACCCTATTACACCAAGAAATTACTATTTCACATTAACTTATAAACTTTAAAACATAGAATTTTATAACATTAATAATTTCTCATTTCAAAGTGGAAGTTGCAATTTTGCAGTTTCCACTTTTGAAATTTTAAACGACAAAACAATTTATGGATAAGATCAAGGATACAAGAAGTTTCATGAGAGTCACGCACCGTTATTTGGGCTTTTTTCTTGCCGGAATAATGGCAGTTTATGCAATAAGCGGAGTTCTGCTGATTTACAGAGATACAGACTTCCTGAAAAAAGAAAACAAAATTGATAAAAAAATTGCGGTCAACCTCTCAGAGAAAGAACTTGGAAAAGAATTGAAAATAAAAAATTTCGAGGTCGAGAAAAAAGAAGGTGACATCTTGAAATTTAAACAAGGAACTTATAATGCTGCGACAGGACAGGCAAAATATACAAAAAAAGAACTGCCTTTCGTATTGGATAAAATGACAAAACTTCACAAAGCACAATCGAAAGATACCTTATCACCGCTCAATGCATTCTTCGGCTTTTCACTTTTCTTTTTTGTGATCTCAAGCTTCTGGATGTTCAACCCAAAAACTAAAGCCTTTAAAAGAGGAGTAAAATTTGCAATTGCAGGATTGGTAATTTCTATCATATTACTATTCATTTAATTGTAATATTTGTAATAATAATAGTTTATATACCATATTCTGATATTTATCACGTTTTTAGAAAATTGTTTTTAAATATCTTTCATGGCACATTTATTGAATTTACTGCTTCATTAAATAATAATATTAAAATTATAAACTTATGAAAAAGCTAATC
>SEBM01000474.1 GCA_004296145.1 Flavobacterium sp. | reverse complement strand
GAAGAATTAGGTTTGAAAATTTTAAATTTTACATTTGCCATTCACCAAAAACAACGACCAATGAATATTATTGAATTATTCGAATATTCCGGAATTTATTCTGAGAATCTGAGAGGATTTACGCCCGAAGATGTTATTAAAGTCAGGAAGCAGTTTGATATTGAACAATCACAAAATCCAGCTGTTAACAGAGATGTTGCTGATAATTTAATTTTAGCAATGAATGAAAATGCAAAAGAACTTTTGTTTATTTCTAATAACAGGATTCTTTATAATTTTTTCTCAGGAAAGAATTATTCAAGAAACAGATTCAGTTCAGATAATGCAGTTTCTGTGAGCAAAGAGAGTGTACAATTATTTATTCAAAAGTACTTGGAAAAAGATTTAGATTCTTTTTTTGATAAGTCTTTAGAGAATAACAGATTTGATAATATTGATGATTTAATGATGGTTAAGGAATATTTACCTCAAAGTTTGATCGATACTTTGGGAATAAAAATAAACAATAAATTAGACTTAGTTTTCGATAAAATAAATGCTGATCCGTCTTTGAGAGATGCATTTTCATCTATTGAATTTTTTCAGCAGAAGAGTTTTTATGATCTTGCTTCTCATTTCAGATCAGCAGAAATGGATCAAAAAATTAAAAATATTTACTATAAATTAAGCGATGCGCTTGTTGATCAAAGAATTAAAAATCAATTATTGCATCCGGTAATGACTGCTATGGCAAATTACAAAGCTGTTGATTCGCATCTGGCAAACCTTTTAACAGCCAATAGAAATAAGGTTTTTGCCGAAACGGAAAGTGCATCAAATCGTGGAGGTTCGGGAGGTATGTCTACATGGTCTTACATTGTAGTTATAATTGTAATTCTCAGATTGATATTGGTTATGGCAAGATGCGGCCGAATGTAATTCTTATTTTTAGTAATCAAAATTTAAAAAAAAGCCTGAAAGATTTTGTCTCTCAGGCTTTTATATTTATCTCTGATTGTAATTCCAAAAGGCTTCATCAGTATCTACATCATCTAATAGCGAGTTCGTTATATCAGATATATCACAAAGCCAGTTATCAATTTGCAATATTTGTTCTTTGGTAAGCAGTTTATTGCTTTGCAGCATTCCGTCAGGATATAAGGCCCACATTCGTCCTAAGTGGCAGATTCCCCAAATTGACGAAATAATTCTTTTATCAATAAAATCGTCTTTAAGCTTTGGTGCCAGCACTTTTAAGGCCCGAATAACCAAATGATAGTTTTCTTCGTGTAAAACACCTTTAAATGGCCGCAATTGACCTAAGAAACCAGTCGTCCATCTTTCATTTTCAAAATCAGGATGACTTCCACTTTGAAACATCAATTCTTCAATAGCTTCTTCTATGGTCATTATTGATAAAAATCAACGTTAGTTTGAAAGTAATATTTGGAATTTAATTTCCAAATCCAAGTTTTTCACGCACTTTTGCCAGAACAGGATTAGCAACACTTGCTGCTTTTTCAGCTCCTTTTTTCAATAAAGAATCAACTTCTTCAAGGTTATTCATGTAGTAGTTATACTTTTCTCTTTCCGTTTTAAATTTTTCTGTAATCAGTTCAAACAAAGCTTGTTTGGCATGACCGTAACCATAATTTCCACCCAAATAATTTGCTCTCATTTCTGCAATTTGATTTTCATCAGCTAATAAAGAATAAATAGCAAATGCATTACAGGTATCCGGATTTTTTGGTTCTTCAAGCGGTGTACTATCCGTTTCTATACTCATAACCTGCTTGCGAAGCGTTTTATCATCAAGAAAAATATTGATAATGTTGTTTGCAGATTTACTCATTTTTCCGCCATTTGTTCCCGGAATCAGCATACTGTCTTCCTGGATTTTAGCTTCTGGAATTACAAAAGTTTCTCCCATTTGGTGATTGAATCGGGAAGCAACATCGCGAGTGATTTCTAAATGCTGTAACTGATCTTTTCCAACAGGAACAAATTCTGCATCATAAAGCAAAATGTCGGCCGCCATTAACATCGGATAAGTAAAAAGACCCGCATTTACGTCGTCTAACCGATCAGATTTATCTTTGAAAGAATGCGCTAAAGTCAAACGCTGAAAAGGAAAAAAACAGCTTAAATACCAGGTCAATTCTGCAGTTTGGGTTACATCAGATTGTCTGTAGAAAGTTACTTTCTCCGGATTCAGACCACACGCAAGCCACGCAGCGGCAGTACTGTTTGTGTTTTCTCTTAATGTTTTACCATCTTTTATTTGTGTAATCGAATGCAAATCAGCAATAAACAAAAAAGATTCGTTTGCCGGATTATTTGATAATTCGATTGCAGGAATAATTGCTCCCAATAAATTGCCTAAGTGTGGAGTTCCAGTACTCTGAACACCAGTAAGTATTTTTGCCATTTAATTTTATTTCTTAATCACAAAGATTGTAAGTTTATTTTTTTAAACCGCAAAGTTCGCAAAGTTTTTCGCAAAGTCCGCAAAGTTTATTAAACTATCACTTATTTTTAAGTTTTATTTTTGCAAAAATTTAAATGTCTAAAAATCTAGTGATCTAAAATTCTAAATTCACTTCGGTTTTCTTACATTTGAAACCATGAAAGGAATAAAAATTGTTTTTTGGGTATTGTGGCGAATTTGGTTTTACATTTTAATGGCCATTCCGATATTGATTATGCTGCCTTTTTTGGTAGCTTCTATTATAACCGAAAGAGGTTATCCCTACTTTTTTAAAATGGCCCGTATCTGGGCAAAATTCATTCTTTTCGGGATGGGATTTTATTATAAAATCAAGCGCGAACAAAAGCTGGAAAAACATAAAAGTTATATGATTGTAGCCAATCATACCTCAATGACAGACATTATGCTGATGCTTGCGATCATAAAAAACCCATTTGTTTTTGTTGGGAAAAAGGAACTTGTCAAGATTCCGTTGTTTGGTTTTTTCTATAAAAGAACCTGTATTCTGGTTGACAGAAATTCGTCAAAAAGTAAAAATGAGGTTTTTAAACGTGCACAAGATCGTTTAAACCAAGGATTAAGTATTTGTATTTTTCCTGAAGGAGGAGTTCCTGATGATGAATCAATCTTACTTGATGAGTTTAAAGACGGAGCTTTCAGATTAGCAATTGATCATCAGATTCCGATTGTTCCGGTTGTTTTTGCAGATAATAAAGAAAGGTTTTCGTATACTTTTCTGAGTGGAAGCCCTGGAAAAATGCGAGGAAAAATATTAAATTTTGTTGAAACAGAAGGTTTGACAAGTGACCATAGAAAAGAACTCAGGGACAAGGTCAGAGAATTGATTTATAACGGATTACTTCAGTTTAAGAAAACAGAAAAAACAAAATAATTTAAATAATAAACCCGGCACAAGAGTATGAT
>SEBM01000473.1 GCA_004296145.1 Flavobacterium sp. | reverse complement strand
ATATTTACTAATAATTTGATAAAAAGTTTTTTGAGCAGTTTCTGTTAATTGTACATCCATTTTAAATAGTAAGTTTTGCAAATATAATAATTTTATATTTTGAAAGAATTTACTTATTTTAATTAAAAGCCAATTGTTAGAATTTAGCCCCGATTGAGGCGATATCCTCGTAGTGAAACGAAGAGATAAAGCCGAAAGCGGGAACCCATGTTTAATAAAATGCCTTTTGTCAGGCTCCTGAAAAAAAACTTAGCACCTCAGTAACTTAGCATCTTAGAACCTTTTTTTACTACCCTAGGAACTTACTTTAGAAATTCTTATTTTTGCCTAAAAGGAGAAAATTTCATGCATAAATATATAGACCAGCTCAACGAAGCGCAACGACAACCCGTTTTACAAAAAGATGGGCCAATGATTATTATTGCTGGTGCAGGTTCAGGAAAAACACGTGTTTTAACGATTAGGATTGCTTATTTGATGCATCAGGGCGTTGATGCATTTAATATTTTGTCGCTGACTTTTACCAATAAAGCAGCGCGTGAAATGAAACACAGGATTTCGGATATTGTTGGACCTACTGAAGCTAAAAATCTTTGGATGGGTACATTTCACTCGATTTTCGCCCGTATTCTTCGCTCAGAATCAGAGCATTTGGGGTATCCGTCAAATTTTACTATTTACGATTCGCAGGATTCGGCACGATTGATTTCTTCAATTATAAAAGAAATGCAATTGGATCGTGATATCTATAAACCAAAACAGGTTTTAGGACGAATCTCGAGTTACAAAAACAGTTTAATTACTGTAAAAGCTTATTTTAATAATCCTGAATTGGTAGAAGCCGATGCAATGGCAAAAAAACCAAGATTAGGAGAAATCTATCAGCAATATGTTGAAAGATGTTTTAAGGCCGGAGCAATGGATTTTGATGATTTATTGTTGAAAACCAACGAATTATTAACTCGTTTTCCGGAAGTTTTAGCTAAATATCAAAACCGTTTCCGTTATATATTGGTTGATGAGTACCAGGATACGAATCACTCTCAGTATTTGATTGTTAGGGCATTATCTGATAAATTCCAAAATATTTGTGTGGTTGGAGATGATGCGCAGAGTATTTATGCTTTCCGTGGGGCGAATATCAATAATATTTTGAACTTCCAGAAAGATTATGAAGGCGTGGTAATGTACAGGTTAGAGCAAAATTATCGTTCGACCCGAAACATTGTTGAAGCAGCGAACACGATCATGGAGCATAATAAGACCAAACTGGATAAAGTGGTTTGGACAGCGAATGATTTTGGAGCAAAAATAAAAGTGCACCGAAGTTTGACAGATGCAGAAGAAGGACGTTTTGTAGCGAGTACAATATTCGAACAAAAGATGCAAAATCAATTGCATAATGGTGCTTTTGCCATTTTGTACCGTACAAATGCACAATCCCGTGCGATGGAAGACGCATTGAGAAAGCGTGATATTCCGTATAGAATTTATGGTGGATTGTCTTTTTATCAACGTAAAGAAATTAAAGATGTTCTGTGTTATTTACGTTTGGTAATTAATCCAAAAGACGAAGAAGCTTTAATTCGTGTAATTAATTATCCGGCACGCGGAATTGGAGACACTACTGTTGAAAAACTGACTATTGCAGCCAATCATTACAAACGCTCGATTTGGGAAGTAATGGTGAACATCGATAAAATTGATTTGAAACTGAATTCGGGGACAAAACAAAAACTGAATGATTTTGTAACCATGATTCAGAGTTTTCAGGTGATCGATCAAAATCAGGATGCGTTTTATATTACTGATTATGTTGCCAAAAAAACCGGTTTAGTTCAGGAACTTAAAAAAGATGCTACTCCGGAAGGAATGGCAAAAATTCAGAATATCGAAGAACTTTTGAACGGTATTAAAGACTTTACTGAAGGACAAAGAGAGATTGATGGCGCAAGAGGTGCTTTGTCTGAATTTATGGAAGATGTGGCCCTTGCAACTGATTTGGATAAAGATACGACTGATGAAGATCGTGTGGCGTTAATGACGATTCACTTAGCAAAAGGACTTGAATTCCCTCATGTTTTTGTGGTCGGTATGGAAGAAGATTTGTTTCCAAGTGCTATGAGTATGAGTACAAGAAGTGAATTGGAAGAAGAACGCCGATTGTTTTATGTAGCACTGACCCGTGCAGAACATCAGGCTTATTTAACGTATGCACAATCGAGATATCGTTGGGGAAAACTAACGGATAGTGAACCTTCAAGGTTTATTGAGGAAATTGATCCACAATATTTAGAATATCTGACACCGGCTGAAAGCAATTATCGATACAAACCAATGATTGATAGTGATATTTTTGGAGATGTTGATAAATCTAAATTAAGATTAGCTAAACCGGTAGGAGGAACTCCGCCTAAACATATTACGGATAATCAACCAAAACCGGATTTAAACATTCGTAAGTTAAAACCAGTTGGCACTAATCCAAACAATAGTGCTCCCAATTTATTCGACAGTAAATTAACGATTGGTAATGTTGTCATGCATGAACGTTTTGGAAAAGGCGAAGTAGTAAATCTTGAAGGCGTTGGTGCTGATAAAAAAGCAGAAATTAAATTTGAAGTTGGCGGAATCAAAAAATTACTTTTGAGATTTGCAAAACTTGATGTTATTGGGTAAATGTAATTTTAAAGTCAAACTATTTCGTAACTTTAATAAGCATGAAACTTAAAACAAATAAAACCTGAAACAAAACAATGGCTGAATTTATAAAAATATATCCCGATAAGCCCAGTGAAGCTGCTATTGCAAAAGTTGTAAAAGTGCTTCAGAACGGTGGTTTGGTTATTTATCCGACAGATACCGTTTACGGATTAGGTTGTGATATTACCAACTCGAGGGCATTAGAAAAAATTGCAAAGATTAAAGGCGTCAAATTAGAAAAAGCTAATTTTTCTTTTATATGCCATGATCTTAGTAATTTATCAGATTACGTAAGACAGATTGACACGGCTACTTTTAAAATTTTAAAAAGAGCTTTACCGGGACCTTATACTTTTATTTTACCCGGAAATAATAATCTTCCAAAAGAATTTAAAAAGAAAACAACGGTCGGTATTCGTGTACCGGATAATAATATAATTCTGGAGATTGTAAGACAACTGGGAAATCCTGTTGTATCAACGTCAATAAGAGATGAAGATGATGTAATTGAATATACTACAGATCCTGAATTGATTTTTGAAAAATGGCAAAATCTTGTAGATATGGTAATTGATGGTGGGTATGGAGATAATGTTGGTTCAACTATCATAGATTTGTCTGAACATGAGCCGGTTATTATCAGAGAAGGAAAAGGTGATATTGAAATTTTGTAAAAAAAAACTTAAATAGTATAAAAAG